>NZ_JCBCDA010000142.1:0-2196 GCF_059865615.1 Petrocella sp.
AATGAAGTAAAAAGAGTTATACAATCAAAACACCCATATATCGATGGACCTTTGCTAAAGATCTCTTTTTGCTACGTTTATAAAGCAGACCTAAAAAACCATTCAAAGCCAAAACCAATAATAACAATGAGCCGGTATGAAGGTCAAAACGACCCAGTTTCAGATAACCATGAATAAGTCCGGATAGTATTAATAGTCCACCGACATAGGGATGCATTTTACGACCTTTTTTTAAGAATTGATTATAGTTATTGTTTTTTCCTTTTAGCCAACGTTTGTTCACTTCAATAGCAATCGGAAAGGAGAGGAGCACAAATAATAAAAAAGCGTTGAACCAACCCAACATGTAATCAGTCCTTTCAAGGCAGTATCCAAAAAACAGCTTGCCATCTTTGGATAATCATAATCATTATCATTAATAGTAATATTCATATTATATCATGATGACAAAAGAAATTCTATAATTATTATGTATAAATATGATTGCAGTGTCAAAGACCCGAGGGAGTGATATTATTTAGAAAAGACTGTAACGTATATTTTTGAAAATGATATCAAGAGTGTAGAACCATCTATCTTTTTAAAAATCTATGAACCGTATTTTTATGAAACTTATTTTAAAAAACCTATTATTATAATTTATTACAAATTCAATATAAATTCAAAACCATTATTGCAATTTGCTGTATATTATAGTATATGGTTAAGGCGTCAAAACTATATAGTTGAACTTTCACCTACCATATGTAGTTATGAATGTATCAACGTAATCTACATATGGTAGGCGAATTTAGTGAAACTTAGTTTTGACCCTTTAACCGTATATTAAAATAAATAAAATAAAGGGAGATAATTGCTTATGAAAAAAAATAGTATCTGTTATGTTAGTTTTTGTAATAATATTAAGTACTTTTACAAATGCGTTTGCATCAAAAACACCTAGCTTTAATAAATTAGTCAAAGAATACGAACAAGCCGTAGATTATCTTAGTTTTACATGTGCAGTCACGGACAATATTGGGAGAAAAGGTAATATTACAAGTATTGCCACCACTTCATATGAGTCATATAAACGTTATACTTTAGATAGAAGTTACACATTACAAGATTTTATGAATCATTTTGAAATTATTGCAAGAACGGGATATGAAGTTAAAAGTAGCAAGTTTAAACTTGCTGCTAGAACAGCTGCTTCTATGGCTCATATACGCGCCAGTAGGAATCTAAAAAATGCAGAAAATAAATTAAGGAAGTATTATCCTGAAAAGGCAAAAAAATATTTTCGTGAAATTTCAGAAGGTTCATCTGGTGGAGGAGGCTCTACCAGACGTTGGTAAATTCGAAATTCTATTTTTTATTGTTCTTGACTCGAAGGGAATAATAATATTATATATAAAATATAACTTGCTATAACATTTTGAGTTTGAGTGTTTTGAAGTATTATAATCCGAGAAATATTCAAAGGGAAGATGAGTGTAAGAATGTTAGTGTGGCTTTTAATAACTAATACACAAAACTAGAGCAAATTAATTTAGAGATATGAGGTGAGCATTCTGTAAATCAGATTAGCGGAGTGCTTGCCCCTTTATCTTTAGCCTCCCAGAGCACATCCTTGCAATGCAAAGCATAATGTTTTATGTTTTGCATTATTATGAAAGGATTGGTCGCTATGCTCCCCGAAAAGTGTAGGAGACAACTTGTAATGGGAAGTATCAAGATATAGAGGAATGATAAAATGAGCTATACAGTATTCATATACATGCAGAAACTAAAAATAGGATTGCATGCAAGGAATAGAGAATCACAATGAGCGATTAAAAAGAGCCATATTAATCTGAATATTGACTATGAGAAATAACACCTTTACTAAGATTTGTGGGTTCGGGTTGAACGGACTTACTTGAAGGTGCTTTAAATGATGCAAAAACAGGACGGATACAAGATGACTACCTTATTGGGCATTTTCAAGAGGGTAATTATGATGCAGGTGTTATAGGAACATATTTAAAACTTGCAGAAGAAGTATTTATAGAGTACGGCCTTGATGAAGCGGTTATTACCAGTCAGAATGTTTATTATTATCCCAGTACGGAAGAGGAAGAAGGAAATATAATAATATTCCATGTGATTCTTATTATAATCGGCATCATGCTTATGATGTTAGACTTAATATTTAATCGCGGACGGATTACAAGA
>NZ_JCBCDA010000063.1:0-22817 GCF_059865615.1 Petrocella sp.
CCCTTCAACACCATTTCTCTTTTTGGATAAAGAAATGTACTCATCTGATGATAGTTTTTTAAGATAAGCAGCACGTTGTACCATGTTTTCAGTTACCATTACAAATGATGATTTCTTTTGTAGCTTAGCACCACACTGTTCGCGGAGAGGACAGTGTTCACACGTTTTCTTATTAAATGATGCACGATATATGCCTGTTTTTTCATAATAACTCGTTTTATATGGTTTGTTTCCAGATAGTCTAACGATGAACAGATTCGTTGATTGTTGAAACAGTAAGCAAAATCTGATAATTCATAGTTCAATTCATCGAAGTTCTCAAAAGAATATTGCCTAACAAACTCTGTCTTAATTATTTTGAAGCTTACTTCTACAACAGTATTATCATAAGGACAACCTTTCATGCTGAGTGACCGATTGATAACGAAAGTCTTAAGTGTTTCATCAATGATTTTGTTCTTAAATTCATTGCCTCGATTAGTGTGAAAAATATTGATTTTTGATAGATTGTTTTTTACTGAAGCAAACGCATGTGACACCAACTTAGCATCCTTATTTCTAACAGCACTGTAACTGATTATTTCATGATTGAAGAGGTCTATAAGGACATATATGTAATTCCCAACTGCCACAACCCTAATATAGGTTAAATCTCTTACCACAACATTTAGATGGTCCCTATCATCAAACTTTTTATTAACTAAACTGGCGCTTTATCTTCGTTGCATTTTGCAACATGAGGCTTATATTGGGATACAGTATGTGAAGAAACAAGCCTTTCGGCTTCATAATGCGGCCAATACGTCGGCGGGAGACTTTTAAACCTTCTTTTGGCAGTTCTTTTTTGATTTTCTGAACAAGCTCAGATTCATCTTTTTTCAAATCGACTTGATAGTAATAAGTACTTCTTGGAAGTTTGAGGACTCTAAACATTGCTGATTTTTTTCCTGAGTTTTGACACCTTAACCAGAAATAAAAATAAATACTAGGAAAATGAGAGAGCAATTATAATAAAAAATGGGGGTAGCAAAATTAAATCATATAGAAGGTATCTAATCTAAAGGTGAAAAGAAAAATATTAAAGGAGGTATGGCTTGTGAAGTTCAAATGATTACAGAAGAGAAGAAAGTCATGTATTGGTCATTAGAGAAAATTTATCTGAGAGATTAAGGATGAAAAAGAGAAAAAAGGAGAGTATGAAAAAATGAAGAGATTAAGACGTTATGTAGTAGTATTAATATTTGTAGCCATGTTGCTTAGACAAGGTGTATACGCGATTGAAACAGCTACGCCAATACAAACAGTTCCTGAAACACCAAGTCCTTGGGCTGTCTGGGAGGTGCAAATGGCAAATACCTACGGATTAGGTGAAACAACTACATACCAAGGTTAGTTGAAAGATGCTACACTGAATGATTTTTTGAAAGTACTAGAGAGCTTTCAAAGTAAATTTGAAGTTAACGATACAACAGACTTAACAGGTGGCTTTATTACGCGTGGACAGGTTATTGACGAACTATATGATATGATTGAACTTGTATTAAATATTGAAGAGCCGGTTAAAAATGTAGAAGAAGTAATGGCATATTTTGTAGATAAGGGTTTAATAAATGGTCGTTCTAATTATGATTATGCATTGGATGATATTTGTAGTAAAGAAGAAATGCTGGTATTTTCAAAACGCGTTTATGATCATATTGTTTATACTTTGGGTCTTGATTCAAAAGGAGCCCTTTGGAAAGTATCTGATGAAGACAATACAGTATACCTTTTAGGTTCTATTCATGTAACTGATGATTCGGTTTATCCTTTAAGTAAAGAAGTGTTACAGGCTTTTATTTCATCTCAGGCCCTAGTGGTTGAAGCTAATATTCTAATGGTTAATCCAGAGGATACAGCATATATTCAGCAAAAGATGATGCTAGAAGGCGATGCAACAATTGATAAATACCTAGCAGAAGATACATACAGCATCTATGTGGATAAAATAAGTGCACTGGGACTTGAACCGGAAGTCTATAATAAGTTAAAACCTTGGTATGCGGCGATGTTACTTCAATCAACAAGTATGTCAAATGCATCATATTCAGCTACGATGGGGATTGATATGTATTTTCAGTACTTAGCCAATGGACATATTCCTATTGTAGAAGTTGAGGGATTAAAGTATCAGATTGATTTATTTGACTCTTTTTCACCAGAACTTCAAGAAGGTTATTTAGTTAGTGCATTAATGGAGGAAGAACAATCCAATAACTTAATTGGTTCTTTGTTATCAGCATGGAAATCCGGTGATGTTGAGACTTTGGAAAGATTGATCTTTACAGAAGAAACAATGACAGATATTGAGAAGGAATTTTCAGAAAAGCTTTGGGATGAAAGAAATGCACATATGACGGCTTATGTTCAAAATTTGCTCGAAAATGAGGCGGAGATAGACTATTTTTTTGTTGTTGGCGTAGGGCATATGCTAAATGATAATGGCATTATTAAAGGTTTAAGTTCACTGGGATATGAAGTGATAGACATACAAGAATAAAATAGTATTAGAATTTCAAAAAACATTTATACCAGCCCCTTTATTTTCTTTGAAAATAGAGGGGCATTTTACTTTTCGGTATGTCATAATTATAAGCCATGAATAATATTTTATAGATACTGGGAGTTAGACTTTAAAACCCATTGGTACTATAGTATACTGGATAAAAGATTAAATAGCATTTGGAGGCATTATGTTAATTGAAGTGCAAGGACAAACCATTCATTACACAAGTATGGGTAAAGGACTCCCCCTTATTACACTTCATGGTCTACTCTTATGGTGGGTATTTGGCACAGGGGATTGCCAAGTTATTAAATGAACAAGTCATAGGTGAGGTACTCATATGCCCTGTCGTCATACCAGAATCTAACTTGAGAAAAAAAGCACAAATAATCAATCAAGAGATTGACCATTCGTATTTTGTGACATTAAGTGAAGAAAAGCAAAAAAGCTATTTGAGTGAGATGGTGGTCATTAACAAGAGGACCTGTCAACGTACAGAAGCGGATTTCTCAAGAGCAATCGCACTTGCAGATAGATCCTTTCTTAAAGCCTTGTATGACAATGAATATCTAAGTACCATTATCGAGAACAGTCACATGATTCATCGCCATAAAACACTCATATTTCTAGGTTATCAGGATAATGTGGTGGGGTACAAAGACATGATAAATAGGCTCAATAAGTATCCAAAAGCCACAGTCAGTTTGTTAACCAATGCAAGCCATTCCTTCTTCTTAGAACAACCGGATCAATTTGAGAATCTCTTGGATGCATGGCTTAGGAAGTATAAATAGTTGATTCTATTCTAGTAGGTTATAATGATAAGTGTGTAGTATATTAATTAAAGGTAAGGTGATTATTTTGGTACATTTGGTTTATTGTGATGACAAGGAAAAGATCTTGTACAAAATCATAGAGGAAAACCAAGGTAAGCTGAACCTATCAAAGAAGCAACAAGAGCGTTGGCATAAAAAGTGTATGTGTTTGATTGAGTTTCAGGATGTAAAGGAAATAGAATGAATGATTTTGAAAAAAATAGATCTTCTATAAAGGATGGTCTCTGAAAATCTTCAATAAGAAAAAAGCACTTTTATATTAAATCAGAGAAGATTATGGAAGGATACAATAAGACCATCTGAGTTAAGGAGGATGAAGATATGGGATATTCTAACAAAAAAGGCTCAACACCTATCAAAAAAGGATACCGATTTGTTGTGTGGGCACCTAATGCAGACGCGGTGTTTGTTGTGGGAGATTTCAATAAATGGGAGAAGACTGCGAATCAGATGAGGGAAAATGAAAACGGATGGTGGTCTATTGATATACCCGAAGCTAAACTTGGTGATGAATACCGATATCGTATTGTCAATGAAAACAATGAGTATTTTCGAATTGATCCTTATGCACATCAGGTAACTAACTCAGTGGGCAATGCGATTATTGTCAAATCCGAACGAACTGAGAAAGAAATAATATTTATGCCTCCAAAACTGAATGAAATGATAATTTATGAACTCCATATCGGAACCTTTGGGAAGCAAGGTACAGAACCTGGTCCAGGTGACTTAGAAGGTGCTATCAAACGTCTGGCTTATCTCAAGGAACTTGGCATTAATGCTGTTGAAATAATGCCACTGGCGGAGTTCGCAGGTGGATACTCATGGGGATACAACCCATCTCATATTTTTGCAGTAGAAAGTAATTATGGAGTGCCACAGAATTTCAGAGAATTTGTTAATGAGGCCCACAAACTCGGAATTGCAGTTATTGTGGATGTGGTTTACAATCACTTTGGCCCCAGTGACCTTGATTTGTGGCAGTTTGATGGTTGGCATGAAAACGAGAAGGGAGGCATTTACTTCTATAATGACTGGCGATCAACTACCCCATGGGGAGAAACGCGGCCGGATTATGGACGTAATGAAGTAAGGGAATATATCTGTGACAATGCCTTGATGTGGTTTCAAGAGTATGATGTGGATGGTCTGCGTTGGGACATGACCGCTTTTATCCGTAATGTATACGGCCATAACAAGGATTCTCAAAGTGATCTACCAGAAGGTTGGAGTCTTATGCAGTGGATAAACGAAGAAATTAGAAAATATAATCCCCATTCTTTCACTATTGCCGAGGATCTTCAGAACAACGCATATCTAACAAAGTCTAAGAATGATGGAGGCGCCGGTTTTAGTTCGCAGTGGGCTGCCCCTTTTGTACATGCTATTCGAACTGCCTTGATAGGGGCTGATGACGCTCACCGAGATATGGATGCCATTCGAAATGCTATTTTGCATCGCTACCACCTGAATGCTTTTGAGCGGGTCATCTATACGGAATCCCATGACGAAGTGGCCAATGGCAAAGCACGTATACCCGAAGAAGTCGATCCGGGAAACGCATCATCATGGGCAGCAAAAAAGAAATCAACACTAGGAGCGGTGCTTATTTTCACAACACCGGGAATTCCTATGATCTTTCAGGGTCAGGAATTTCTTGAAGACGACTGGTTTCATGATCAAGACCCTATTGATTGGACGAAAAAAGAACAGTTTACAGGGATACTCCAATTGTATAAGGATTTGATTAAACTTCGATTGAATTGTGGTGGTCAAACAAAAGGACTCACCGGTCAAGAGGTAGATGTGTACCACATAAACCAGGACGATAAGATCATCGCTTGGCATCGTTGGGCTTCAGGCGGACCGTCAGACAGTGTTGTTGTTGTGGCGAACTTTTCATCTCATGTCTATGAGAATTATCTAATTGATCTGCCTGCTGCTGGGAAGTGGATTGTTAGACTTAATAGCGATGGTAAAAACTATGACAAGGACTTTGGTGGCATTGGACATCATATTATTCAATCAAAAGCAAATGAGAAGGATGATTTTTTGTCACAGGCAAATATCGATATCGCTCCTTATAGTGCCATTATATTATCACAAGAAAAACAGTAAGTCATTTTCTGTAATAATGATAGGTGATAAGTGAATCTATTAGTGAGTAAAAGCCTAATAAGATAATCTCTTTAGAAAAAGTCATTCAAGTTAAGTACAATGAATATTAAGCGGTGATGTTGTATACGGGGAGGAAAAGCAAATGGAAATAATCTTATTAGTAGCCGGAATTATGGTGGGTCTATTGTTGGGATGGCTCATGACCAAATCAAAGCTGGTATCAAAATATCAATCTGAAAGAGAAAACGGACAAAAAAGATACAATGAACTTGAAGTGGAAGTTGCAACCTATAGGGCAACGGTACAAGTTCAATTAGAAACAGCAAAGGAAAAAATCACTGAAATGGAAAAAGAACGGGTTCTAACTGAAGAGAATCTATCATCTGTGCGTTATGAATTAAAGGAGAATCATCAGGAACTAGCCAAGGTTAAAGCCAATCAAGACGCGAATTTTATGATGTTAGAGGAAAAGCAAAAAGAGGTGACATCTCTAAAAGAGGAGATGAAAAGCCTGAAGATGGACTTGAATCAGACGCATCAGCTACTTGCCACTGAGAAAGCCAACAACGAAGCCCTTGATGAAAAATTAAAGCGTCAAATGGATACCATGGAAGAAATGGGCAAAAAATTCAATCTGGAATTTGAAAATATTGCTAATAAAATATTTGACACCAAAACAGAGAGATTTACTGAACTGAATAAAACCAATCTTAAGAATATATTAGAACCACTTGGAAAAAATATCGAAGATTTTAGAAAACAAGTGGATAATGTCTATAATATTGAATCAAAAGAAAGATTTTCACTTGGAGAAAGGGTCAAGGAACTGGCGGTTCTTAATCAGGAGATTAGCCAAGAAGCCAAGAATCTGACAAAGGCGTTAAAAGGAGAAGCAAAGACCCAAGGTCGTTGGGGAGAAATGATTCTGGAAAGCATTCTGGAAAAATCAGGCCTTAGAAAAAACGAACAGTATTTTATTGAACATGAATTACTAGATGATAACGGTAAGGCGATACGTTCCGATTTGGAAGGTAAGAAAATGCGTCCGGATGCCGTGATTAAGTATCCGGATAATAGAAATGTTATTATTGATTCTAAAGTATCACTAAACGCCTTTACCAGATTGATTGCAACCGATGATGTGGATCAACAGAAAAAGGAACTGGAGGCGCATGTATCCGCTATAAAAAATCACATTGTAGCACTAAGTGCAAAAGGCTATGATGATTATGATAAAGCCCTAGATTTCGTTATGATGTTTATTCCAAGCGAGCCTGCATACATCACGGCAATACAAGGGGATTCGGATCTATGGAATTTTGCTTATGACAAGAGAATCATACTCCTTAGTCCCACGAATCTCATCACTTCCTTGAAAATGATTGTAGATTTATGGAAACGAGAGTACCAGAATAGAAATTCACTGGAGATTGCAGAAAGAGGTGCCAAACTTTATGATAAGTTCGTAGGCTTTATTGAGAACCTTGAGGCGGTGGGACAGTCTATTGATAAAGCAGGGGAAAAGTACAGAAGTGCCTATAAGCAATTAAGTACAGGCAATGATAACTTGGTAGTACAAGCCACCAAGTTAAAAAATCTTGGTCTTAAAACCAAAAAAGAACTACCTGGCGCCTTACTTCGAGATATAGATTCAATAGAATAGAAAATAAATCTGGCGGCTTATAACCATCTTAACTTATGTTATAATAAAGGTGAAGGTGAAGGTGAACTGCTTAATGCGCCATGATATACTGACCCATTTATTTGATTGGCATAATTTCAACAAGTTTTTTAAAGTTAGTTGATGGAAGCGAATAATAGAAAACAAAATTTATAAGGAGGTTTTATAATGAAACGATGTAGAGAATGTTTTGAAAAATGTATGACCGTTACAGATGCGTATATGAAAGAATCAACTTGGAAAGATTTGGCTCTTATTAAGTTATGTGTATTCTCAGTAGGTGTATTATTAGGGATCTGTATACCTAAAAAGCATAAAGCTGTTTACAGTGTTATAGGGGCATTGGTTATAGGTGTAACATTGACACCAATTATGATGAAATTTGTACCGATGTTGCTAGACGAATTTGAATATTTCGAGTAATATGAATGGATATGCTTTAGCTAAAATCAGAAATGATTTTAGCTTTTTATTTTTATTGTATTGATTAGCTAAGTGTAAAAAACTTTTGTTGGTTTGAGTAATAATCATAGGGTATGGTATAATAGTCTTAAGAATCTTAAGAATCCCCTTATTATTCTAGAAGGAGTGAGATCATGTCCTATTGTCCTAAATGTAAACGTGACTATGAAAAAGGCAAGACAACCTGTACTTACTGTGCAGTGACGCTAGTGGAAGAGGAATCAGATGAAGTTGGAAACGACCAATTAGAGGAGATTAAAAAACTCTGTAGTGTTTATACCTTACAGGAAGCAGATATCATCATTGCTTTAATGAACAGCTATGAGATACCGGCCGTTAAGAAGAGCGAACAAATTGGCGATTACTTAACAGTGGCCATGGGAAGTAGCATGTACGGTTATGATATATATGTGCCGATCAGATTATTTGACCAAGCGGAGTTATTATTAAACGCTCAAAACATAGAAGAAGACTAGAGGCTTTTATATGGTAAAGCGTACTTTTAAGAAAAATAATAAAAAGAATTAGGAACTTAAAGCCGAAATAGTCAAAAAAGGAGAACATATATGAAAGATATAGGAAAAAAAATAAAAAAAGATGCAGAGCATTTAAAAAATAAAATTGAAGGTGGCGTAAAAGAAAATCTTGGCAAGGCAACAGGTAATCAAAAAATGGAGTTTGAAGGCAAAGTAAAGAATAAAGTCACTAAAGCAAAAGAAGAGGCAGCGGATATGAAAGAGAGTATTCTTGAGAAAATCAATGACAAGATGGATAAAAAAGATAAGAAAAATAAAAAGAAGTAAATGAAAAATTTAGATACTTAGTCTTGACCCTATAACCGGTAATAGGATGTTGCAAAAAAATAAAACAAGGCATAATTATTTAAAGCAAGGCTATTGGTATCCTTTTAGGCCTTGCTTTTTTATGTTTATATTTTATTTTGTTCCTATTCTAATTTCTTGACAATTCTCCCCTTAAGTTCTCTGACATCAAATGTTTAATTTTTTCCTGATTATAACCCTTGCTCATTAAGTAATAGAGCTTTGTTGCTGCAGCTTCCGGTGTCATATCATACCCGCTGACTGCGCCTGCTTCTACTAAAAAAGCGCTGGTTTCATACTCGCCTATATGCGCAAAGCCTTTAAGACATTGAGTACATACCACTATAATGACCCCTCTATCAGCCGCTTCTTTTAATACCAAACCAAGTCGCTCATCCCTACTTGGAATATTCCCAGCTCCAAGAGCTTCGATAATAATGCCTTTAAGAGGTGGCTTTAAAATATTTTCCATGACTTCTGTTGAGATACTCGGAAAAATCTTCATGTCAGTAATGGGATAGTTCCCATACTCAAATGCTTTCATCTTCTTTCCGTTTTTCTTATTAATTAGAGATTCATTAATATCAATACGCACGCCTGCAATGGCAAGAGGAGGAAAATTAGGAGATTCAAAAGCATCAAGGGCATCTGAACTGGTTTTAACCGCTCGGCACCCTCTTAATAACTTTCCACCAAAATAGAGACAGACTTCCGGAACATCAGATTCTGCTGCAATCTGTACCGCTGCAATAATATTTTCTCTGGCATCGTTTCTAATCTCACATAAAGGAATCTGAGACCCTGTCAATATAACCGGTTTGCTTAGGTTTTCAAGCATAAAGGATAGTGCAGACGCAGTGTAGGCCATAGTATCTGTCCCATGTAAGATTACAAACCCATCATAATCATCATAATTGCTTTCAATATCTTTTGCGATCTTTATCCATTCTTGTTGGGTCATATTGGAAGAATCAAGCAAGGGTTCATATTCTTTTATAGTATAATCCGGCATGATATCTGCTTTTAGCTCTGATATATTATCAAGCTCTTTTTGCATATAACCTTTTTGGGGGGCATAACCTTTTTTGGTTCTAATCATGCCAATCGTACCACCAGTATAGATAATATATACTTTTTTATTCATATATCGCTCCTTGAGTATATCTATTTTGTTTCTTTTTATTTATTCGGTTGAATCATGACTAGAAAGCTCTTTAAGCTCAAAAGCGATTCCTTCTGCGGTTTTCTTAATCCATGATGGCGAGGTTTCTTCCGTTTGTGTAGGAGGAAGTTTTTTAGCCTTGAACCCTTTAGGGAAAACTTTGTTTTGCTTTTTCATCATAACAGCAAGGTAACCGCCCTGAAAGCGTGTCGGTTCATAAACAATAACAAAAGCACTCGGCTCATAATGATCGATGATATCCATAAGTTCAAGTTCACGCGTACGCTTTGTTAAAATATCCATTCGATATCTGGCACTATCTTTTCCTTCTCCTTGAAAAACGGTGACGCCAAAGCCTTGAAGTCTTAAGTGATCAATCAAATTATCATTTTTGTGGCTGATATTAACAACAACAGTATTATAGCCAATAGCAATTTTTTTCTCTATATGTATACCCACTACAAGTCCCAATCCAAACCCAAGTGCATAAACAAGCATCTGTAAGAGGCTTTGTTCACCAGATATGACGATTGCAAGACCAAACACATAAATTAGACTTTCAAGAAATCCGAATATGGCTGTAAGTAAAGTGAGCTTTTTAACCATACTAATGGTTCTTAGTGCCAACATAGGAACATAACAGAGTTGTAAAATAAGGATTAGGATGATTTCTTTCATGATAATCTCCATTCCGCCGCCAAACGGCGGCACAAATAGTTATTAAAGTTCTTGACTACCTCAAACTCCTTGATAGAATTAGCTCATGAAGCTATACTAAAAAGCACGGTAGGAGGAGTCGTTAAACTCTTTTTTGTTTTAGACAGTATAATAATCAATGTGAGCTTCGCCTTTCAAGGACAAATAAGTGGCTCTATAAGACCGTACACTAAGAATTGTTTTAACACCTAGTTAAATGTGTGGCGAAGCAGTCAATGGCTTCTTTATCTTTTACGAAAGGAGTTTTTTATGAAAGTTGTTTATCAAACCTGTTGCGGTATTGATGTTCACAAAGCTTTCTTTGTGGCTACTATTATCAAAACCACTTCAGGTATTACACCTTCTTATCAAAAGAAACGTTTTTCCACATTCAACAATTCTATTTTACAATTCTAAGATTGGTTAAGGCGTCAAAACCATATAGTTGAACTTTCACCTGTCATATGTAGTTATGAATGTATCAACGTAATCTACATATGGTAGGCGAATTTAGTGAAACTTAGTTTTGACCCTTTAACCAAGATTGGTTGATTGAAAATCAATGCTTCGATGTTTGCATGGAATCTACCGGTAAATATTGGGTCCCTGTTTTTAACCTCTTGGAAGACGAAATCAACGTCACCATCGCCAACCCCAAATGGGTCAAAGCTGTTAAAGGTAACAAGGACGATACCAAAGATTCTAAGTGGATTGGGGATTTGTTTCGATTAGGATTAGTTCCTGGTAGCTTTATTCCTTGTAAATCCATTCGTATTCTACGTGAATATACTAGGTACCGCTACAAACTAATTTCTTCCAGACTCTTTCGTTCACTTAAGAAAAAGTCTGATAGTGTCATTGAATCTATCGAAGGGCATCAGATGACTGACTCCCAAAAATATCGTATGCACTTTGTCCGTGCACATTTGGATTATATCACATCTACGATAAACGATATAGACACTAAATTGGATTCTTTGATTGCTCCTTATGAAAATACTGTCCAGTTACTCTGTACCATTCCAGGGGTAAAACGTAGCAGTGCTATTACTATAGTCTCTGAAATTGGTACAGATATGTCTCAATTTTCTTCTTCTAAACGTTTGTGTTGTTGGGCTGGTCTAACTCCCGGCAATAACGAATCTGCTGGTAAGAAAAAATCGGTTAGAATAACACGTGCCGGAGTCTACCTAAAACCTGCATTAGTACAGTGTGCTCATGCAGCCGTGAAATCTACTGATTCCCCTTACTACAAACAAAAATATGAACGTATTATGAAGCGCCGTGGTAAAAAACGTGCTATTATCGCTATCGCCAGAATGATTCTTACTGCTATTTACCAAATGTTCTCAACGGGTGAAGCATGGAACCCTAGCGACCTTTATAAATCTGATATGCCAAAGCCTCTTGTTGAAAAACCGAAAGCTAAGGCGATCAAACAAGCAATGAAACTTCTTATTAAGGAGGGGCTACTTACTGAACCCCTAGAAGCTTCGTAAATTTATTTAACTAGTTTTTGTTCATTGGCTGTTTATGCAACAGCTTATTAGTTGTTCCAATTTATTGGTTGTTTAAATATTTTTTCACAATAGCCTCCTAAGCTGCAGGGATGATTGTGTCTTTGGATTCGGATTTGAGTGAGACACTTGCCATTTTACACCATTCATCTTGGAATTGCCAGTGGTGCAGCAAGATAAATACTAGATAGTCCACATTAATAGGTATATTGATCTATTTATACATAGAATTAGTCTTGAATAGGTGAAAGGAACTGCAAATAAGTTGATAACGCCATCGTATGGTGGTAGAATAGAATCATTATTAAATATAGGGTTAAGATTTCAGAATCTTATTGTTGTAACTAAGCATACAATATTTGCAAACTTAGTTTTTATGCATTTGCCATGAAAAATTATCAATCATTAGGATGTATATTATGGGGGGATCGCAAGGAATAGGGGTTTTTGCAACCAATCTTAGAATGGACTGAACAGACTTAGGAGCAACCAGATGAAATCCTTCATAAAAAATTACTATAGTATTGGTGTAATAATGGCTGCTATCATCGGCCTAACCATGTGGATTCAGTACAATAATTATATTGAATCTATTAAGATGGAAGTGGAAAATACAATCGATAGCAGATTAGATTATATGGCAAGTGAAATCAATGGACATATACAGAGAAATCAGAAAGCATTAGAAGCGGTGGAAAGTTTTATCCTTATAGAGAAAGATGAGGAGAAAATAGTTGATTTTATGCAAGCTTTGATGAGAAGCAATCCAACATTTCAATCTATCTATTTTGGCACACCGGAAAACAAAATGATTAATGGTAGTGGTTTTATACCGCCGGAGACATTTGATTTACTGGCAAGGCCATGGTATATTGCCGCTTTAAATGAAAATAAGCATATTATAACCCATCCATACTTGAATGCATCAAAAGACAATTGGATTGTAACACTCGCAAAACCGGTTTATAATCATCAAAACCATTTATTAGGTGTTGTAGCAGGCGATAGTTTACTTGAAAGTACCTTGAATTTACTTGAAGAACAGAAAATATCAGATGAAAGCTATATGTTCTTATTGGATAATAATCGCAATGTATTATTGCATTCGGATTATGAAAACATGACGGATTTAACCCTTTCTTTAGGTGATTTATCAGTTGACCTTTTAACAGAATTATCAAAAAATAAAAATGGGATTTTACTTACATCTTTAGATGGTATTATTGGCTATGTGGGATGGCGTACCTTTGATGATTCGGGGTGGGTTATTGGTAGTTTTGCACCAATGAGTGATTTTGTAAATCAACGCTTTCAAAACATGATTATTTTCTTAATTACCGCCTTGTCCACCACTATAATTTTATTTGTAGTCTTTATTTTACAGAAGAAATATATCATTAACCCAATTAGTGAATTGGATGAAGATATACAAAAAATATCAGTGGATAAGAACGTCACGTACCGCCTACCAATAAAACCAAGTGATCCTTTTTCTGACCTTCGAACAACAACAAATAAAGTTCTTGAAAAAACCGAAGATTATTTTAAATCAATGAACAAAAACCAAATGGCCCTGAAAAGGGCTAATAAAGACCTTTATGCAGCGTTAAAACAATTAACAGCGGTAGAAGAAGAACTAAGAAGTCAAAATGATGAGCTGGTAGAAAACAAGCAAGCTCTAGAAGTCAGTGAAAGAAAAAATAGAGCAATTATTCAGGTCCTACCGGATATTATTTTCATTTTAAACGAAGAGGGTATCTTCTTAGATTGTTTAGTGAATCAGGAGGATATGCTGTATATTAAAAAAGAACACTTTATGAATAAAGCATTAAGTGAAATCATGCCTGAGTCAATTGTCGTTATAGGAATGCGTGCGATTTATCAAGCGATGAACTCCGGACAACTTCAAAGATTTGAATACGATTTAGAGATAGAAGGCAAACAGCATTATTATGAAATGCGTATGATTAAGTTTATGGATCAAGGTGTTTTATCTATTCTGAGGGATATTACTGAGCAAAAGCAGGACCAAATACGCATAGAAAAACTTAGTTATCACGATCAACTAACAGACCTCTATAACCGTCGTTTTTATGAAGAAGAACAAAGACGATTGGATGTACCCCGTAATCTACCACTTTCAATCATGATGCTAGACGTAAACGGCCTTAAGTTAACCAACGATGCATTTGGACATCTGGTAGGTGATCAGTTATTATTGCATGTGGCTAGAGTCATTAAAGAACACTGTCGTTTAGATGATATCATCGCCAGAATTGGTGGGGATGAGTTTATTGTTCTATTACCAAAAACAGATACAACAGAGGCAAAAAAAATAGCAGATCGAATACGTAAAGGTGCTCTTAAACAAAAGATGGATAATGTGGTCATATCTGTATCCATAGGATGTGCTACAAAAACCATTGAAGACCAGTTGATATCGGATGTTTTTATTAGAGCAGAGGATAAGATGTACCGTGAAAAACTAACAGAGAGCCAAAGTGTGCGCAATAAAACCATACAAGTTATTATAAAAACGTTGAATGAGAAAAGCGTAAGAGAAAAAATACACTCTGATCAAGTTGCTCATTTGTGTCAAGAAATGGGTAAGGCCATGAATTTAGGGACTCAGACTTTAAATGAACTGGTAACAGCCGGTCATCTACATGATATTGGTAAAATTGCTATTAGAGATGAAGTGTTGAATAAATCAGATCGATTGACTGAACAGGAATATGAAGAAGTCAAAAAGCATTCTGAAAGTGGCTATTTGATTCTAAAATCCGTGGATACTTATTCTTCATTAGCAGAGGATATCTTATCACATCATGAAAGATGGGATGGACAAGGTTATCCTAGAGGCCTGAAAGGCACAGAGATTCCATTGATTGCAAGAATCATAAGTGTGACAGATGCATACGAATCGATGACATCTCAAAGACTTTACAAAGCGATTTTTAACCATAAAGAAGCCAGAGCAGAACTTAGAAAACATGCAGGAACACAGTTTGATCCTGAGATTGTTAACATTTTTTTAGACCATAATATCGGACTATAATTAAGTAATAATAGGAATAAGACCTTTAGGGGTCTTATTTTTTCATACTTTATAAGAAGAGTAACTGCAAATATACTGAAAATAGAAAAAAAATTTTCTGACTATTGAATTGAATTTAGATGAATGCTATACTAGGTTAGTGAACACTAACGAGGTGAAATATGATAAAAAGAAAAGACAAGATTTTAATCAGTGCCATTGATCTGTTGTACAGTGAAGGTGTAAGTGGTGTAACGACAAAAAATCTCGCAAGACTTGAGAAGGTAACAGAACCGGCATTATATCGACAGTATAATAACAAACAGGAGATATTGAACCATATTGTGGAAGCCTATGCGCAGTATGACGAAAGAATCATCAACACCATCAAAGAAAGTCCATTATCCGGTTATGATGTTATTGGGTATTATATTAAAAGATTTATTGAGTTTTATGAGAATTACGTTGAACTGACTACAGTAATGTTTTCAATGGATTTATATTATTATCACGAAACAACGAAGACTAGAATGGAAGAAATTGTAAAGAAACGCATAAGTTTTTTAGAAAATCTAATAAGACTCAATAAAGAAACACTTCTAAAAAACAGTAGATTCAACAGTGAAGAAATGGCCAGTATGATACATGGTACCTTATTTGCTCAGATTTATGAATGGCGTATGACAGGCATGCATTATTCTTTAAAGGAACGCCTTCTGAATTATGTAATGAAGCTTTTGGGCAATATTAATGAAAATGAAGACATAAAAGAGAAAGATGAAGAGAGAAAAGAGGAGATGTAATATGAAGATTCTTATTGCAGAAGATGATTTGACCAGCCGCTTATTTATGAAAAAATACCTATCCAAATATGGTAACTGTGATGTGGCCATGAATGGCCTTGAGGCCATTGATTTGGCAATGAATGCCATTGAGATGGAGAATCCATATGAATTAATTTGTTTAGATATCATGATGCCAAAAATAGATGGCATCAAAGCTTTGAAGGCCATAAGAGAGATTGAAAGAACCTCTATGAAGGAAGGGATGAAGCCTTCTAAAATCATTATGACCACCGCTTTAAACGATAAGGAAACCGTTGAAGAAGCTTATAAATATGGTTGTGAAGCATACGCATGGAAACCGATTGATGTTGAGAAATTTGATGAAGTATTAAAAAAAATTAATTTAATTTAGAGCTACTATAAATGAGGGGGGGTAAAAGTGTGGCTTATTGGAAATATAGAGAAAGTTCATTAAGATTTATTAATATTGTTTATATTATTGTATATTTTATTTTGGTCAGATTATACATGGACACGGACGGCAACCACTTTTTTTTTAACACCTATGTGAATATTGCCATTTTGGGATTACTAAGTATAGTACTTGTATCTAGTTTTATAAAAGCATGGACAGAGAAATACCAACTAAGGTTAAATCATTTACTATGGACCATAACAATAGTCAGCACAGTTATAGCCTATTATTCTAGGAGCGATATTTATATCACCAGTCATTTACTACTTCTTTTGATTTCACTATATTCTTTATATAGTAGAAGTAGGATGAAAAATTATATTCTTATTTACCTTATAGTTGTCTTGCCATTTGCCTCTCTATCAGAGGTTGACTTTGACAGAAAACTGAGTTCAATAATTGCTATATTTATTCTTATAGCCATGGCCTACGTCAGAAGTATCTATGATGAACACATATATAACGCTTATGCAGATACCAACCAATCTCAAAATATGCTATTAATGAATGCACAAGAGGCCTTTGCACTTCACCGTATTGTTTTAGACGACTTAGGTAAACCAGTAGATTTTATATATTTGGCGGTTAACGCCGCTTTTGAGAAAATAACAGGGCTTAAAGAAAAAGACATTATTGGCAAGATGGTATTAGAGGTAATCCCTAATACAGAAAGATACTGGATTGATCTCTTTGAGGAAGTGGCACTGGAGAGAACTTCAAGGAGTGTGGTTAACTATTCTAAAGCTTTTGATAAATATTATGAAGTAAGAGCCTATCCGACAGAAAACCGGGAATTTGCTGTACTATTTATGGATGTTACAGAACGTCTTCACAATGAAAATAAGATAAAACATGCCATGAAACAGTCGGATAAGGCCAATCAATTAAAAAACCAATTTCTCAAAGATATCAACCATCGTTTAAGAACACCCCTTAATGGTATGATGGGGATGATGCAACTTATAGACGTTGACGAAGTAGGTCAAAATAATAGAGAATTATTTGAAGCCATGGTTCTTGAGATGAAACATACCAGAAATATAATCAATCAGATATCCAAATACATTGATATACAGGGTATGGAATTTGAATACACCCATCATAATGTTTACAACTTGGTTATGAGTGAAGTAAAGAGCCTTGATGGAGAAAATATGGATATAAGCATTGAACAATCAGAAGATAAAGATTTAGAAATATTTATTGAGAAAAAAGTGCTTATATCTGTCCTCAGAGAATTGGTAATCAATGCAAAAAACCATACCAAAAATAATAAAGTACGTATCAAGCTCCAAAGTCAACGAAACCGAGAAAATAAGATTAGCTATATGAAGATTAATGTAATAGATTACGGAGAAGGCATTGAGAAAGACCGACTTAAGTATATATTCAATGAATTTTATCATCATGATTTTATACATATTTATAAGGAAAGTGATAGTATCAGCATACCAATGTGCAAGCAGATGTTAATGTGCTGTGGAGGGGATTTGATTGTGGAAAGTGTTCTTGATTATGGCACTACTTTTACAATGATTTTACCGGCCTATACCATACGATAATCAACAATATAACACAAAATCAAAGATTTATAAATTAATAACGGAGGGAAAACGATGAGATTAATGATTGTAGATGATGCATCTTTTATGAGGGTTGCGATTAGAAGGATGATTGAAAAAGAGGAATATGAGGTTGTATGCGAGGCAGAAGACGGTCAAGATGCTGTAGATAAGTTCAAAAAGTATAGACCGGATGTGATTACCATGGACATTACCATGCCAAACCTTTCAGGTATAGAAGCCCTAAAGGAGATAAAAAAAATAAGTTCCACAGTGAAGGTTGTGATGGTCTCAGCTATGGGCCAGGAAGCACTCATTCGAGAAGCAGTAATGAATGGTGCCAACTCATTTATTGTTAAGCCTTTTAAAGAAGACAAGCTTATTGAAGTATTGGAGAGTATGAAATCATAAACGAGGGGAGGAGAAGAGTTGGAAAATTCATATATTGATGAACCGATGTTGGAAGCTTATGTCTATGAGACTTCACAGATCATAGAAACCCTTGAGCAACTGATGATACAAAGCGAAAAAGTAGGCACATTTTCAGGGGAAGCCATGAACGAAATCTTTCGTTTTATGCATACCATTAAAGGCTCATCGGCCATGATGATGTTTAATGAAATCAGTACATTAGCTCATAAGATTGAAGATATATTCTATGTTATTAGAGAAAACAAGACTATAGAATATGATTTTGCTACCTTAGTAGACTGTATACTTGAAAGTGTAGACTATTATAAGATTGAAATGATCAAAATCAGAAACGGAGAAACACCGGATGGTGATACTGCTAGTCTGACAGATAAAGTCAATGATTATCTTGTTAAGCTAAAAAAAGATAACGGACTTGATAAAACAAAAAAAGAAGATAAAGAAAAGCCTAAGGTCGATCAGAAATACTATATTAGTCCCAATAGAAAAGAAAATCAAGCCAAGTATTATAAAGTCAAAATCACTTTTAAAAAAAACTGTGAGATGGAGAACATCAGAGCTTATACAATCATACATAATATTGTGGATTTGGTTGAAGAGGTACTTTACAAACCCAGCGATATCATAGACAACGATCAATCGGTTGATGAAATTCGTTCCAATGGCTTTCACATGGCCATCAGATCAACAGCTTATGAAGAAGACATTCATAAATATCTAGACAGCACCATTTTTTTAGAAAAACTAGAATTTGAAGAAGCCGATCAGGAATGGTTCAAAGAATTTGAAGTCATCTATCAAGACCAAGAGATATCTGACGAAATTAAGATACCGGAAACTTCCAAAAAATATGTTGAAATTCAAAAAAATAAAAAAGAAAAAAAAGATAGTAAGCAAGGAGTCACAGCAACAGCAGCTCAAAGCATCATCAGTGTGAATGTAGATAAGCTGGATAAACTCATGGATATGGTAGGAGAATTGGTCATAGCAGAGGCCATGGTATCACAGAATCCGGAAGTGGTGCGACTAGAGATAGAGAGCTTTGACAAAGCCTCGAGACAACTGCATAAAATATCCAGTGAACTCCAAGATATGGTCATGGCCATACGAATGGTGGCACTGTCTACAACTTTTATGAAAATGCACCGAATTGTTAGAGACATGACAAGAAAGCTATCCAAAGAGGTGGTTCTTGACGTATATGGAGAAGAAACAGAAGTAGATAAGAACATTATAGAAAAAATAGCAGACCCCTTGATGCATATCATAAGAAATGCTATTGATCATGGTATAGAAGACGCAGAAGAAAGAAGACTTGCCGGAAAAGACCCTCAAGGCAATCTAACTCTAGAAGCTAAGAACTCGGGCAGTGACGTACTGATTATCGTCAAAGACGACGGTAAAGGTCTAAACAAGGAAAAAATTTATGAAAAAGCCTATAATCTGGGCTTAATATATCAATCTATAGAGGATATGAATGATAAGGATATCTACCGGTTAATATTACACCCGGGCTTTTCCATGAAAGAACAAGTGACAGAATTTTCCGGTAGAGGTGTGGGTATGGATGTAGTCGCCAAAAATATCGAAAGTATTGGCGGCTCTGTCATCGTAGACAGTGTTCTTGGTAGAGGCACAACCATCATACTAAAAATACCTTTAACCTTAGCCATCATAGAAGGGATGAACGTCAAAGTAGGGGACTCTAGATTCACTATACCTATTGTATCCATAAAGGAATCTTTCAGACCCCTTAACAAAGAAATTATAAGAGACCCTGAAGGAAGAGAAATGATTATGGTTAGAGGTCTATGTTATCCGATCATAAAGCTCTACGAACACTATAGACTTCAAACAAATGTTCAGGATTATGAAAAGGGTATATTAATTATGGTGGAGGAAGATGACCGAAGCTGTTGTTTACTGGCCGATGAATTACTAGGTCAACAACAGGTTGTGGTCAAGTCGCTACCTAATTACATAAAAAAATATAAGCAAATAAAAGGTTTAGGTGGTTGCACTTTGCTAGGTGATGGTAGCATCAGTTTAATACTGGATGTGGGAGAATTCGAACTATCCAATGTTCATGAAAAATAAAAGGATAAAGGTGATAAGATGAATGAAGGCATGAATAATTTTATGGATGAACAAGAAGAAGACACCCAAAAGGGCAAGTTTTTAACCTTTTACTTGGGAGACGAATGTTATGGCATCGACATCTTGTATGTGACGGAGATTATAGGCATTCAACCCATAACTGTGCTGCCGGAATTGCCTCATTTTATAAAAGGTATTATTAACCTAAGAGGTAAGATTATACCGGTTATGGATGCCAGACTTAAGTTTAACAAAGAAACCAAGGATTATAATGACCGAACCTGTATCATCGTCATAGATGTGGCACAACTGTCCATTGGCATCATCGTAGATGCTGTAGCAGAAGTCTTAAACATAAATGAAGATAACATTGTACCACCACCGAACTTGAATACCGGTGGACGCAAATACATAAAAAGCGTGGGAAAAAGTGAAGAAAAAATAACGTTAATCTTAGATTGTGAAAAGTTACTGGATGAGAAGGAAGTCAATGAATTAAATCATGCGAATGAATAATAAGAGGAGGAGCATCATATGAAATGGTATTTAAACTTAAAAATAGGGGTAAAACTGATTATTGGCTTTATAGCGGTTGCAATAATTGCGGGTGCAATTGGTCTTGTTGGATATATAAGTACGAACACGTTAAACGAACATTTACAAGAAGTAGCGGATGTAAGACTACCAAGTGTAAATGCACTATTAATGATTCGTGAATCTCAAACAGCTGTAAGAGCAGGACTTAGAAACTTAGCAAATTCTCAAATTCCAGTTGAGCAAAGAACAGCAGAGTATAAATATATAGAAGATGCATTTGCACGAAGCGAAAAATATTGGGCCATATATGAACCATTACCTCAATCGGAAGAGGAAGCAAAAGAATGGGAGAAATTCGTACCCTTATGGAATGCATGGCGCATTACAGTCGATAGATCTATTGAAGCATCTCAAAAATATGATGTAGCGGTTAGAGAGAAGACCACTAATCAAGACAGCCTTTTAAATGATTTACTAAATGCAAACAGCATTTCTGCTGAAGCATTTATACCGGCAGAAGAAGGTTTATTAAGAGTAGAAGAGATTAATAATGACTTGGCGGATGAAGCAAATCTTGCCGGAGACGAAGCAGTAGCGACAGCAATAACGTTGATTATGACCATATCTGTATTAGGCGTAATTGTATCGATTATACTGGGTATATATATATCCAACATTATCAAGAAACCAATCAATAAAATGGTGGCGGCAGCAAAAAGTATTGCAGATGGAGATCTTGATATTGAGATCCACGTTGAGTCCAAAGACGAGATTGGTATTTTGGCTGAGGCATTCCTTAGAATGACAAACAACATCAATGAAGTTATGACCAATATTAATTCAGCTTCTGAACAAGTGGCATCTGGATCAACACAAGTCTCTGATTCCAGTATGTCTTTATCCCAAGGTGCTACCGAACAAGCCAGCTCTGTAGAAGAATTAACAGCATCTATAGAAGAAATCGCAGTCCAGACCAGACAAAACGCTGCCAACGCAGAAAAAGCAAAAGAAATGTCTGCTTCCGCACAAAAATATGCAGAAAAAGGGAATACTCAAATGGCAGGTATGGTCAAAGCCATGGAAGGCATCAATGATTCCTCCAACAACATATCTAAGATTATCAAAGTTATAGATGATATAGCCTTCCAAACCAACATATTAGCCCTCAATGCAGCTGTTGAAGCCGCAAGAGCCGGACAACATGGTAAGGGATTTGCTGTTGTAGCCGAAGAAGTAAGGAACTTAGCTGCAAGATCAGCCAATGCAGCCAAAGAAACCACCAGCATGATAGAAGGTTCTATCAAAGAAGTAGAAGGTGGCACAAAGCTTGCCAACGAAACAGCCGAAGCTTTAAATATGATTGTAGAAGGTGTTTCAAAAGCAGCGGAACTTGTTGGCGAAATAGCCGTAGCGTCCAACGAGCAAGCCCAAGGCATTGAGCAGATCAATCAAGGTATTATGCAAATATCCGATGTGGTTCAAACCACAAGTGCAACAGCAGAAGAAACCGCTGCAGCCAGTGAGGAACTATCCGGTCAAGCGGATATGCTTAAGACACAAGTGGCGACGTTCAAACTAAAACATGCTAAAAGCAATAGAAACCAAGGGTATGATGATATACATCCGGATGTACTTAAGATGTTAGAAGACATGAAAAATGGTGAAGACATAAAATCTAAAAAACAAAGCAAAAAGATTACTCTAAGTGATACGGATTTTGAGAAATATTAAGCAAGAATCATAAATTATGAAGGGAGACTTGTCTCCCTTTAATAAGTGGGTGTGACATGATACATATATCAGAAGATGAGTTTAGACTTATTACAGACTTTATAAAAGAACATAGTGGTATACATTTGAAAGATGAAAAAAAGACACTGCTCGTTGGTCGATTGGGTAGTATCGTCAGAGACCATAACTTAAATAGTTTTATGGCTTATTATCAATTGCTTAAAAACGACAAAGAAGGTAAGGAACTGAGTCGTCTGATTGATAAAATCACCACCAACCATACCTATTTTATGCGCGAATCGGAGCACTTTAATTATTTGATG
>NZ_JCBCDA010000076.1:0-5498 GCF_059865615.1 Petrocella sp.
GATATTAAGAAGGTGAAAGCATGATCAAAAAAGAAGACGGTTTTACCCTAACAGAGATTATAGTTACCATTGGGATTATGAGTATTGTCATCACTATGATTTTCAGTTTTTTGGAGTTTAATCTTGGAACACTCAGTTATGGCTCTGATCAGATTGCACAAAGTTCGAATCTAAGATTAACCGCTCTAAAAACAACGGAAGAAATCAGAAATGTATTTGAAGTGGAGTTGCGGGATAGTCTGGTAGGCGCGACCTATGATAAGGTTATCATCCTTGAAAACAATGCCCTTGTTATAAAAGAAGGTTCAACAACACACCATCTATCCGCAGGTGGTATAAATAGTGTTCATTTTCTCATGGAAAATATTAATGACCGTTATGTATTGAAAATCAAACTTCAGAGTGCAGATCAAGCCTTTGAGACCCAGGTACTTCTTAATAATGTAAAAAATGCGGTTGTGGACGGCAAAGATTACACAGCCTTATCTTTTTCAACAACACCACCTACTATACCATAAGAATCGCTTATATCGGTTTTGTGATACATCTTCTCCTTAATTAATGAATTGTTATTCAAGACAAAGGGACTTTAATTATAATTAAAGTCCCTTTGTCTTGAATAAAGCATAAAAAACAAGAAAGATTTGTGGAT
This sequence comes from Petrocella sp., assembly GCF_059865615.1. NCBI lineage: Bacteria > Bacillati > Bacillota > Clostridia > Lachnospirales > Vallitaleaceae > Petrocella > Petrocella sp. The sequence goes on from NZ_JCBCDA010000076.1 coordinate 653, forward strand.
AATGAGTGCCTTTGATAAAAAAATGTGGTAATATTATAGGAAATAAGACCTATATATTAAATGCCTATAGGCAACAAAGTGAAAAATGATTATGATAAAATAATAATAAAAGCTTTTTTAAGTTTGAGGTTATGACCATGGGTAATATATTGATACTAGAGGATGAAGTCATCCTTAGAAAAAATCTAAAAGCAATCATTATGGAACTGGATCCGGAAGCGAAAATCTATGAGTCAGGGTCTGTGGTTAGGGGCTTTGAGCTCTTAAATGAAGTAGATATGGACATCTTACTTCTGGATATACAACTTGAAGATGGAAACGGTCTGGATTTTGCCAAAGAGGTACGAAAGATAGACACTTACAAGTTAACCCATATTGTTTTTATTACAGCGGTTCCGACCCATGCCATCATGGCATTTAGCGAGACTCATTGTTATTCCTATATTGTTAAGCCTTTTGACAAAGAACAGTTGAAAGAGGCCTTATATACACTCATTCATTATGGTTATAAGGCAAAGGTCCATAAAGAAGGCAAATTAGAATTGCACCTAAAGAATTGTATATACAAGGTAGATATGGCGGAGATTATATATATTGAGGCCAACAACCAAAAACTCTATGTTCATACGAGACAAGATACCATTGCTGTTCCCAATGTATCCCTCAAAAAAATAAAAGCGTCTTTAAATGATACTTTTGTTCAGGTTCATAAGGCTTTTATTATTAATAAAGAGGCCATTAAGGCCATCCATAAAACCGAAAAAACCATCCAGTTACATAATACAGATATATACATTCCCATTGGAAGGGTCTACTATAAAGAACTCATAGGAGAAACAATATGACATTTGCACAAAGCATTTTATTTTCAGTACTTGACTTGATTGAATACTTTATTGTGGTAATGGCACTGCTTAAGACCAGCAAAGCAAAACCGATATATTTCAAGGTTGGTATGATTTTGCTAACTGGTATAACATCCGGCTTGCTATCAAATTATATCGGTAACGAACGGGCTTTTCTTATCAATGTAATTGTGGTCATCTTATTTATTAATCTTCTATTTGAGGTCAAACCTATACTGAGTATTTATGTGTATGTCATGGCAACCATTGTCTTATTATTGATTCAGTTGACGTCTCTGGTCATCGGTCAACTCTTGATTATGGATATGGCTTATTCTTTTAAGTCTGGCTTGGTTGGACACAGTTTGACCGTTTTGCTCCTTATTCCGATATATAAATTCCTGCCGATTCATGTCTTGATGAATGAACGGCTGATTAAGAACAGAACCTTTAGCATGATTGCCATTAATATATTTATGTTGAGTGTTGGGTCTCTAATTTTTTGGTATACTAACAGCGATGTTTTTTTGATTAATGCCATCAGTTTTGCTGCCATATTCCTTTTGATTATGGTGGTCAATCTATTATTGTTTACTAGAAGTATGAAAAGCTATAATGAGCAAAAAGAATTGGAAACCTATGAAAAATATATGTTGGTCATAGAGGAGTTAATGGGTGAGATTAGAGCTAGACAACACGAATATGACAACCATATTCAGTGTATTCAGATGATGTTGAACTCAGAAGAAGATACCCAAAAGAAAATAGAAGAGATGTCGGCCTATGTAGAGGATGTGGACATGGGGAAAGACTTGGGGAATTTGGCGAAGCTTGATAATAAGCTTTTAGCCGGCTTTATCTATAGTAAGAAAAAAGTTATAGAGAGTCAGAATATTGAAATGGATATAGATATTAACAATTATCTTATGCAGACCCAATTAAAGCCTTTTATGGTGATTGAGATCATAGGAACCCTTCTGGACAACGCTATGGAAGCCACAGCAAGTGGTGACAGGATAAAACTGGGCTTATACAAAGAAGAAGGCATGAACGTCATTGAGGTCATCAATGCGCATCCATACCTAAATAGTGACGTGATTAATAAAATGTTTGACAAAGGCTTCTCCACAAAATCCGGTGACCGTCAATACAGAGGTTATGGACTCTATAACTTAACAAAGATTGTCAAAAAACATGGTGGACATCATTCTGTAGAAAACATAAATATCAATCAAGTCAATCATGTGTGCATTCGTGTACATGTTCTATAATGCTTTAAGTACATCGGGACATTCAGGCTCTCCCCATACCAAGATGCATGCTGTCGTCGTAACGATGAGCGGTGCAATGGCGATGAGTAGTGAGCATAAAAGACTACTGAAGGTTGTAAGTTGTCTTTTTTTCGACATGGTAATTGACCCCCTTTCCAATGATAAGTTGTGTGATATGTATAATCAAACCCCAAAGGGTTACCTCAAAAAAAACATGTTTGCCGATCATCATATAAGCACCGAGATAAACGATGATAAAAATCAGGCTGGCCATTTTAAAGCGTCTGATTTTTTGTATGGGGTACTTAGGTCGTTTGGGTGAGATGACTGGTGCAAAGAGTAATGTTATAACAAATGCAATAAAGCAGGTCATATAGATGAGCAAATCGGTGGTTGGCAATAGGTGGCTTAAAATCAAGGTACCTATAAAATAGATCAGAGTAAAAGCGACACAACCTGTAAAGGATTCAAAATGAAGGCCACCACTGAAACTACGTAAGCCGATGACACAAAGCAAAATATAAAAGAATTCAAGAGCTTTACCCATCAGTAAAAAAGCAACAAAAACCATGAACAGCTTTATAAAAGTATTGATAATCACCTCTAATGAATAGCGTATCATAGCTTTTTCATCCAGACTTAGATCTTTCTGAGATGAAATCTTACTATAAATAAAATCAATAATAAGTGTGTGCATAGGCATGAACCTCTTTTAATAGTGTCTATTTTTTTAGTTTAGCATATATACAATCAAAAAAAAGCCATTAAAAACAAACGGTATGCATAAACAAACAAACAGTTTAATCTAATAAAAGATGCTGTTTGTTTGTCTATGCATACCGTTTGCCGGTTATGGGTTGTATAAGTCCTAGATTATGGTATTTTGATATTGGTAGCAAAGGATTTTATTGATTTACTAAAACATAGTACTTAAAGAAGGAGTACTCTCGGAAAGTCATGAATAAAACATGCGTATTTATGCAATAAATCTGATATCAGTATTTTATAATGAAATTGGTAATATTGGATACACAAATAAGACCACCTTAAAGCTGGTTTTAAAAAATACTATGGGTGATTCAGATATTAAGCAACCTCTAGTTTAGCTTTTTTAATTCGTGCGTCAAGATGAATATTGATGCCAATCATCATTGTAAAGAATGCATAGCGTTTTTTACCGTGAATCCGCATTGCATGTAATCCATAATCATTCAGGATGCGGTTATTAACACGTTCAGAACAGGTTCTGGTTTTATAGATGTCTTTCCATTCTTTTGTACCTCTTGGTACTAAAGGATAAAGACGAATATCCCAGTCCGGTTTTGTATAAATTACCCGTCCATATGGGGAAGTAGAACATTGTTCTTTGTGGGTGCAGGTATCTACTTCTCCACATACTAACGGGCAACGCCACTTGTGGCGAGAACGGTTAATGCAATAGCTGTTATATACCATTTCATGATCTAATAGGCATAGTGGTACCCCTTGTTCATTTATAGATAATGCAGGGGGAAGGGTTGCAGGTCTTCCGCGATTACTATTTAGATCAATGAAAGGTATATAATTCAAAGACTGACACAGTTCATATGTAGGATAATTATCGTTAGCAGAATCCAAGCAAATATTGGTAATGTTGAGAAAGGGAGAAACTTCTTTTAGTTCAGCTAAGGCGACAACGCCAGTAACACTATCATGACGTTTGGCAGAAACAAAACGAATAAGCAAAGGAAGATCTGTTTTAGACAAAGGATCATATGTAGAGTAAGCATAAAGTGTATGGCCATAAAACCAAGTGCCAAGATCACTATCCCACCCATATGCGGCATCTACATCGGAGTAATGTCTGTCGCATTTACAGTTATAGACACCATTTTCTTTGCAGTTACAAACTTTGCTACCAAGAGAAGAAGAATGGGAATGGACGCAAGTGCCATCACCAGCGATAGTGAGGTTATTAGTGGGAATTAAACCAAGGTCCATAGAAGGCACAATAGCAATGAGATTAAAAAGCTCTTGCAAAAGTCGTTCATATCGTAGAGAAAAAGAGCGACCAGCCATAAAGAAGTCAACAGTTTTACGAACAATTTGAGGATGTTTATTGGGAAGCTTTTTGTTCTTGCCGGGCCCTTTTTTCTTGGGCTTAGAATCCTTAGGAAACTTATAAAGCTGCTTGCGTTCATCTTTATCAAGTTGAGGATCTCGGAGCCATAGACGATTCATAAAATCGTAGTAGGAACCAAGAGCAGGTAGAGTATCAGGGGAGCACCCAATGAGAAGCGCTAATAAGTCATCCGACTGAAGTAATTTAACCCAATTGGTAAGGCTAGTAACATGCTGATCAAGCATAAGAATAATAGAACGAAAAATTTCTGGTTGATTTTCAGCAGGTCTTCCAAGTAAAGAATAATAAGGGGCAAGAAAATCAGCCAAAGGATCAAGATCTAAAGAAGTCAGTTTTTCAATAGAATCAGAATAAAAAGAAAGTTTTTTAAGCTGTGAAGCATTTAAAGAAGAAACAGCTTCAGAAATAAAGTGTTGGTAATTGACATGAGTAGTCCAGTTTTTTAGCATAAGTAAAGCACCTCCAAAAATGTATTTTTTACAAGGGCTTCGCCGCAAATTTTTATACATTTGTCAAGTGTTTTATGCAAAAAAGTTGGAGGAAATTTCAAAAAGTAAACAATAAAAAAGAGCGTAAACTCGGGGACTAGAGACTTTCCGAGAGTGCTC
>NZ_JCBCDA010000086.1:0-2919 GCF_059865615.1 Petrocella sp.
AAGCTGTTTAAGGTGGTATCATTGATATCTTTTACAGTCGATACCTTACCTTTAATATCTTCTAGTGTTGTGGCGTTTATCGTAATACTTCCTAACATTACTAATACTAATATGGCTGTTATGACTCTCTTCATCTTTTTACTCTCCTCTTATTGTGGTATTTTTTATATTTATATGTCTTTTTGTCTTTTCATATATACACATTCTATTTAATTTATCACATATACTTAATGAATACAATGATTTTTTACTAGTTTACCCAGTATTAATTTCAATTTATTGTCTATTCTTTTAGCTCAAGGCTGATTTTATTATAGGCTTCATATTCCATCTTAAGTTCCTTACGAATATCATCAAAACTAATGTCTAACCGTTCTTCTACTTGAATTGCATTATACGTGAATACACTGGGTTTAAGTAAATCTACAAATTTTTGATAATACTCTTTTGCTTTTTCTATTTCACCTATTGCCTCATAGTAACGAAAACTCCAAGAATAGTAGTTAGCCTTCTTTTCATCATTTATGGATACTATTTTTAACTTATTTAGTATTTTTTTCGCTTTCTTATATTCCCCTGTCTTTATATAATATAGACAATCCAACGTCAATGCATTCATATCTATACCATTTTGATTCTTATATTCTTCTATTAAAGGCTCTGCGTTTTTTATATCATCCATTTGCAGATAGCGTAAGGCAATCTCTGCTTTTAGCCCATATATTTCTGGCTTTAATTGATATAAGTATTCTAAATTTTCAATAGCTTCCTCAGGATTATAATTTTCAGGAAAAAAACTATACATATCTATTAAATATTCATACATTTGCCAGTTTCTAGTTTCACAATACTCTTTGTATCTAGGATCATCTACCTGAATCGTTACTGCTTTCTTCAGTAATTCCATCGTTCTATCAGGATCAGTTACTCCCCAGCGACTCTCTCTGTAGGAATACATTATCGCAGCCGTATAATATGCATAATACTGATTCTCTGCTCGCGTTGAATCATTTATCATTGACAATGATTTTTCAGCTAACTTAACTGCTTCCTCATAATTTAGTACAAATCCATAACAGTTGGCCATTTGTGCATACATTAATGTTTTATGATTCTCCTCTTTTTCTACAACTAGCTTATATAAGTTATACGCTTCTTTATACTTTTTTTGCTTATACATTTCACGGCCTAATAGGTTAAGCTCATCTGCATTTAAACCTTTTGAATTTCCCAACAGTCTAACCACTTCACTGTCTGGTGAAAGGGTTGCCGGTTCGGTTATATAGTCAATACCATCATTCATTAGCTGTGGTATCATTAGCCTGGCATAGAAAATAATCTGTAGTCCGATTAATATACTGATAATAATTGATATCCCTATAATTATTGGTTTTAGCTTACTTAGGCTCTTTTTACTTTTTTTATCCTTTAACTGATCATCCATATAAATCCCCTCAACTTATTTATTCACCTTGTTTGGTTTTAATTACTACTCTTTTTTTCATCGCTATTATCTTTGGTCCTATTTTCTTCTATGTTAATTTCTTCATGACCATACACTGGTGTACCTTTCCCAAGTATTCCTAGTATAGCTCCTATTATTGCAGTGCCTTTTACAGTTCCTACTACAGGGACTACTACAGGAGCCAATACTATAATTCCAACAACTGCTGCAACTGTTGCAACCGCTTGTGCCTCTTTTAATGGATACCGAGTTACTTCTATTTTATAAGAAGATTTCAATCCATTATACATTTCCGGATTTGTAGAAATGTCTTGTTTATGTGTATATGAAAGGCCTTTAAAGTTCTGTAATCCAGATGATTCCATAATGTAAAAAGGTGTGTTCGTTATGTATCCATAAGAAAGTTGGCTTGGGCCTGTTGAAGCACTTCCTTGAACATTGTAGTCTTTACTTCCTATTTTAATGGTTTTGAACGATAATAAACCGTTAGTGTCAATACTAGCTTCCCCAATCTTCATAGTTATAGTTCCTGACTGTTCTTCTTCTTCTGCACTAAAAGATCCAATTCCACCATTTATCTCCACACCATCATTACCAACAACAACACCATTTTCAGACATTATTTGAGTCTGACTAATGCCAACCTTTACTTCTGTTTGTACCACCGGAATAACAAATGGTTTCTCAAATGCAAATTTGGTTCCCAAGTAATCTATGGTATCCGAAGTAGCCCTTGCTCCCTTTTCTATTTCTTTATCTATACTTGCCTTGATTGATACTTTTAAAACTGAAAGGGTAAAGGCACATATTGACAACCCTCTTTTGGCAGCAACTTTACTGCCTCCGCACTTATACCAATACTTAATAGCATCCGAGATGCTATTATGAAAATCCGTTATTTTATTGTAGATGTCTTTTACCCAGCGGCAAAAATCTGATGCATTAACTACACCTGTCACTAGCGTCACGAAAAATTCTGTAACCGGATTCACTTTCATATCGTTTTGACGCTTAAACTCTGAAGATAATGATTGAAATCTATGATAAACATATGTATCCGTGTCTTCAACATTTGATGCAAAGGCTCCTAGTTTTGATGCAAAAGTATCTAGCCTATCCGCTTTTTCAGCCAAAGCAGCGATTTTTTTCTGGGCAAACCAGTCTGCATTACTTGTATTATTACTACTGCCACCTGGTAGGCTTGAGATTTTTTTGCATATTGTTTTTTTAATGGTATCCCCATAATCTCTTGCTTGATCGGCCGCTTTGTTAGCATTTTTGATACTTAAACTTAATTCACTGTAATTCAATACCAATACACTCATCTTGTTTCCCCTTTATTTAATTCAAATGACTCACTACCCTCTATTAGTAGGTTCTATCATCCTCATACATATCACCATTTATGTTGATATATGTGTTCATCTTATTGCCTAGCTTTCCTGATGGTGTAT
>NZ_JCBCDA010000006.1:0-5850 GCF_059865615.1 Petrocella sp.
TCTTTAAACTCAACATCACATAATTTTTCATGTTTATTGCCTTTGACTGTCCAAAGTTCACCGGGACCGGCATAATTGATTTTTAAGTCAACCACCCGCCATTCAGGATCGTTTTGGACTAAGTGGGTCAAAGTGGCATTATAAGAAAATTGTTTTACTTCCTCAGCGCCTTTATCAAGAGCTTCAGATAAGACATCTTCATCCGGTTCAACTTCTGTAACTGTTTGTTTCATTTCAAGACTTGGGAAAAAGAGGTTCATCGTTCGTGTCGTGGCAGCTACGGCCAAAGGAACAAGTACAAAGCCCTGTTGAATAGCAAAGTCGGCAGTTATGACATAAGAGTTATAGACATAACCAGTCTCATAACGCACCATAGGCACCTCGACACCACCAAAAGTTTGATACCAAGTGTAGAATTTATCTGTAACTTTTTTATCCATATTCGAGATCTGAGGAGATGGATAAGGTGTTTCCCAATTTCTAGGTTTAACACCCAGTTGGGTGTCAGCTAAGGTATCTTCAGAATAAAAATGCTGATTGGTCCATGTGGCCAAGCCAACCATAAGTTGGTTAATGGTGCTTCCATAGTCATCTAATTGTAGACCATCAAGTCGAGGCATTTTAGTAATATTCCTTGAGAGGATTCTATTCTTTAGCGCGGTTTCAGTAATCTCATATTTAGGGTGGGCATCATTTCTTACATGAGCAGGTTGGGTCATATCAGCCACTAAGTGCATAACTTCCCCAAGTCCACGCATGGCCTTACCGGTATACATACTGCGCATCTCCTGCAAATCCTTAGGGGTTCCGGCAAAATCTCTAAAGTCGGCAGTTATCGGTATAGAAGATACCGACGCGTCATATGGAATTTCAAGAGCCCTTTTATAATTAAGCATGGCATTGACTAAAGAATAAGGGTTGTCCCTCCTATAGAGAGCCCAGTCATTAGCTGGGATAGCTTCATAAATATGCCATCCATGTAGGCTGTATTGATCGGTCAACTGATGGCTACCGGACAAAGCTAGTGGATCATAAAAATGCTTAACCGACACATAGACATGTGGTTCATCAGCCGAAAAACCGCCATGAACGATGTGATCACGAGCCGGTTTTAAAAACCATTGCTGTAAATAAGTACGCTCGAATTTCCCGGAAGAAGTCACGGTGGGTGCGGAAGTATTCTTGTCAAAATTCACAAAATTATTTCTGTATTTTTTTGAATCTTCATACTGGGTTTGAAAACGGTCAACTGAAGCTCTGTTGATCTCTTCATGGGTATTTTGCTCCCATCCATAAGCGGATATGGAAAAACTTTGAAGACATAAGGATAGAATTAAAAATTGACTAATAAATTTTCGTAGTTTTATGATTGTGTTCATCGTATTTGATCCACCACCCATCGATCATCTATTTTTACCATCATGATGGTTGTTGTACCTGTAGAAGGAATCTCGTCTGAAGGTATACCAGCCATCACAATGGCTATTTGTTCAACAGCAAAATAATCATTGTCCGAGTTCATGAAGGTTATTTCCAGAGTATTTAGCATATTCAAGAAGACAGGTAAGCGTTCAGGATTCTCCATAATCATGGCCTCAACAGTACTTCTCTCATCAGGGTTAACGTATTCTAAGGCTGACAGTAAGTCACCGGATTCTAAATGTTTAGAAAAGGCACCAAGGACTTGAAAGATTGCTTTTTCATTGTCTTTATAGTCGGGTTCTTTTTGCCAAGCGATTGCGGCTTTAGCAATAGCTTGCTTTTGCCAAAAACCGGTTATATCCCCAACTTTCCATATACTGTATCCTATCGCACTCACCATAAAAAGAACCATTAGACTGGTTGTCAAAAGTTTTAACCACTTTGGTTTTGGGGTGGATTTTTTTTTAGTTTTCTTTTTTGAGGGCTTAGTGTAAGTTGGAAAAAGACCATCTACAGAAGAAGCGTAAACCCATTGCGTCAAAGACGCATGATAAACTAAGGTGTCAGGCATGAGTTGTCTTGTTTTTGTCATTTCAACCATGATGTCGAATGAATAAGGTCCATATGTTACTTCGTTCACAAATGCATACCAGTTTTCATTCATGGTTCACCCTCCTTATGTTTCTTTTTTCATCATTCATCATACCATATTTTTAGATGAAAAAAAATCGCCAATTCATAATATTACAGAAAAAATATTGACATATGATATATAGGTGCTATACTAAAAACAGTAATGAACATATGTCAATTAAAGGAGGCTCTTATGCCAAGACCAAAAAAATGGAGAAAAGTTTGTTGCATGCCCGAGAATGCATCCTTTGGACCTTTAGATAATAAGAACAAGGGTCCGGATACGGTGATTATGATTGTGGAAGAGTTTGAGACCATTCGATTAATTGATCTTGAAGGCATGACACAAGAAGCGTGTGCAACCCAAATGAATGTAGCCAGAACAACGGTCCAACGTATTTATAATGATGCCAGGAAAAAAATAGCACAGTCTCTAGTAGAAGGCAGTGTTTTAAAAATTGAAGGTGGTGACTATAAATTGTGCACGAGAGATGAACCTGGTTTTGGATGTGGCAAAAATAGAAAATGCCATCAGGCAAATCAGACAACAATCCATGAATAAAAGAATAGAGCTACGAATAAACAAGGGGTGTATCAAGGAAAAAGGATGGGATTAGATGAAGGTCATTACGTTAGTTGAAAATACAAAAAGGCAAGAAGACTTATGTCAGGAACATGGGCTTAGTCTTTGTATAGAAACAACAAAATATTTCTCTTGGCCATTATAAGCATGATGGTGGACTTGAAGATTTTTTGAGAATAAATCACCATGCTAATAGGCTTGATAGAAAACATGTCCTATTTCAGATGGGCGGATAATAAGCTCCATCCTATTTTTGGAGAAAGTCATATTGAAGCCTATTTCAATGAAGAACTTCAACAAATAGCAAAATCCCTTGAGAAATCTTTTAATCTGAAAGGCAATAAAAATCTTTCAATTATAGTATGGTTTTGACCCTTTACTTATAGAATGAATGGATGACAAATGGAGGCGCTTATGCATGAAAAAGTTAAAACAGGTATCATAGGTTTTGACGCAGTTATTGATCACTTTCGCTTAGGAGATAATGTGGTATGGCAGGTGGATTGCTTAGAGAGTTATGAAAAAGTTTTACAGCCTTATGTAAATCAAGCGCTTCAAGAGCAGAGGAAAATGGTGTACATCCGTTTCGGAGCCCATAGACCCTTACTAAAAGCCTCAGAAGTGATTAAGGTTTACGAGCCATCTCCCGAAAAAGGTTTTGAAAGCTTTGCCACAGAAGTTTATAATATTGTAGCAAGAGAAGGCCTCAAGACATTTTATGTTTTTGATGTCTTAACGGACCTATTACAAAACTGGTATTCAGATTTAATGATTGGAAACTTTTTTGAGGTGACTTGCCCGTTTTTATATGAGCTGGATACCATTGCATATTTTGCCATTATGAGAAATGCTCATACCTACTCCACAATTGCGACCATAAGAGAAACAACGCAGCTTTTATTAGATGTGTACCAAGTAAAGGAGAATTTTTATATTCATCCTTTAAAAGTATGGAAGCGGTATTCTCCCACGATGTTTTTCCCACATCTAATAGAAAATGATAAGGTTACGTGCATAACTGCGAGTACAGAATCAGCGTCCCTTTTTTCAACCATTCGGCTAGGAGAAGAAAGACTGGATTACTGGGATGTGGTTTTTGGAGAAGCGAGATTGGCTTTGAGGTCATCTGTTGTCGAACAGGAGGAAGTCAAGGAGAGACTTATGAAAAAGCTAATTGGACATGATTCTCGTATGCTGGATCTATGTAGAAGGTATTTTGATTTAGGAGATATATTAACAATTCAATCAAGAACGCTTGGAACCGGCTTTATTGGTGGTAAAAGTGTGGGTATGCTTGTAGCTCGAAAAATAATTAGAAAAAAGGGTGAAGAAGCACTTGTTGAGCGTCTTGAACCTCACGATTCCTTTTATTTGGGATCGGATATCTTCTATACTTATATTGTGCAAAATGGTTGGTGGCAACTACGTTCAAAACAAAAAACACTAGAAGGTTATTTCAAATATGCTTCAGAGCTTAAAGAAAAACTAATGACGGGCAAGTTTTCGGAAAATATTAAAGAAAAATTTATGCTGATGCTAGAATATTTTGGACAGTCACCTATTATTGTGCGATCCAGCTCCCTTCAAGAAGATAACTTTGGCAATGCCTTTGCCGGAAAATACGAAAGTGTTTTTTGTGTTAACCAAGGTTCAGAAGAAGAACGTTATAAAGCCTTTGAAAATGCAGTCAGAAAAGTTTATGCCAGCACAATGAATGAGGAAGCCTTAGAATATAGAATGAACAGAGGTCTTTTTGAACAAGATGAGCAGATGGCCATTTTAGTGCAAAGAGTATCCGGAGATTTCTATGAAGATGATTTTTTCCCTCATGCTGCTGGTGTTGGTAACTCATCCAACCTTTATGTATGGGACAAAAGTGTGGATATGGATGCAGGCATGCTTAGATTGGTTTTTGGCCTTGGTACGAGGGCTGTTGACCGAACCGTTGTCGACTATGCCAAAATCGTCAACTTGGATCAACCATCACGGGTACCCCCTATGAATCATGAGGATGAGAAGAAGTTCTCACAGCATTTTGTTGATGTACTCTCATTGAAAGAAAACAAATGGAAGACCAAAGAGATGGCATTATTTGCTAATCGAGAATTAAAGGTGGATCAATCTCTATTTTTTAGGCCGGATGAACCAATGGTAAAAAGATTAAGGGAAATGAAGCGCTATGATGTACCTGTCCCTTATATATTGGATATGAAGAAAATGGTCAACAAAACCGATTTTCCCATTATAATGCGACAAATTCTAAAATTGCTCTCAAAAGTTTATGATTATCCGGTGGATATTGAGTTTACCGTTAACTTTAAATCAATTGAGGATTATAAAATCAATCTGCTACAGTGCAGACCATTACAGACGCAAGGTCTTGGCAAAACGGTTGAAATACCGGTGATAAAAAATGAAAAAGACTGCTTCTTTAAATCTTCAGGAAATTTCATGGGTGGCAATGTGCACCTACCCCTAGAATATGTAGTTTTTATTAAGCCGAAGGCTTACCTTGAGTTAACAGAACAAAAAAAACATGAATTAGCAAGACAAATTGGTCATATTAATAAGGCTTTAAAGGGTAAATCAGTGATGCTCATGGGACCCGGAAGATTTGGAACAACAACACCATCTCTTGGTGTTCCCGTTAATTTTCAAGAACTCTGCCATATGTCAGTGGTTTGTGAGATGGCATCTATTGAAGCCGGCTTTATGCCTGAACTGTCTTACGGTAGTCATTTCTTTCAAGATATCGTTGAGACCGGTATATTTTATATTGCTTTGTTCGAGGGCAATGATGAAGTCCTACTGAATATGGAACAAGTATTATCCAAAGAAAATCAAATTTCTATGGTATTAAACAACTCAGAAAAATGGGAAAATGTGATTCATGTTGCCCAAATGCACCCTTTGGAGTTATTCTCAGACATTATAACCCAACAACTGATTTGTTTGTAACATCAATTTAAAATCCTAACACTATTGCATATATTGGTTAAGGCGTCAAAACTTAGTTTTGACCCTTTAATCTTATATTTAGTATGCATCTATATTAAACAATCATATTTGATGAGCGAATATGATTGTTTTTTGTTGGCGTGATCATCTTAAAGTACAGTATTACTAACTTAAAATGCATAAAACAGTCAAATCGCCAAAAATATATGATGGTTATTGATTGTTTTTGATCGAGGTGATATGATGAAGTCAAT
>NZ_JCBCDA010000057.1:0-51547 GCF_059865615.1 Petrocella sp.
GAATTGTTAATTAACATATACGGTTAAGGCGTCAAAACTATATAGTTGAACTTTCACCTACCATATGTAGTTATGAAAGTATCAACGTAATCTACATATGGTAGGCGAATTTAGTGAAACTTAGTTTTGACCCTTTAACCATATACTAAAAGAAATAAGACTAAGAAAGGTGATTAAAATGATTGAACAAGTTTATAACATGACCCATGGAAACGATCGTACGATAGAAAAAGTCATTCAAGATGAGAATGTGCATTATATCCACATGGTATTCAAGAAAGACGAAGGTTTGCCGGAACATTTCGCTAATTCCAATGTGTATATGACAGTACTTCGAGGTACATTGTCTATTGGATTGGATGATCAAGACATTAATCGTTATGGCGTATATTCCATACTAAAAATTCCTGTTAAGACAAAAATGAACGTTAAGAATCTAGATGATGAAGTCTTAGAACTTATTGTATTAAAAGCCCCAGCCCCTCAGAATTAAAAATAAATAAGAACTAATAGAAAAAGCCGATTGAAGTCATTCTTCAATCGGCTTTTTCTATAAAAGTTTTAATACAAAGATAAAGTTATTGACATATGTCAAATACGGCGTATAATAAGAACTGTAAATGACATATGTCGATAATCAAGAGGAGGACACTATGAAAATTGTCATACCAGTAGATGAGAACAATAGAGAAACAGGTGTGTGCATATCTTTTGGACGTACACCTTATTTCTGGATGTATGATACAGAAACAAAAGAAGATATATTTCTTACATGGGAGTTATGTTGAGGACGGTTACCATGTAGATGCCTTTGCTTGTGAAGGATGCAGTGTTTGCGAGATGGTGTGTCCGGCGGAGGCGATAACCATGAAGCCGGCTGTGGCAGGTGCCTTAATGCTATATACTCAAGATGGTAGTGTGTTCTCTACAGCACAACTAAAAATGGGTAGTGGGACTTCGGGTATGTTGGTTACAAAAGTAAAAAAACAAATGAAGTCAATCGACGTGGAAACAGATTTTGCTATCATTGACGGCTCCCCAGGGATTGGTTGTCCGGTTATAGCTTCCCTTAGTGGGGTGGATATGGTACTCATTGTAACTGAGCCTTCTATATCCGGTATCAGCGACATGGGGAGCATTCTTAAAACCATTGAAAAATTTGGAACAAAGACAGCCGTATGTATCAATAAATATAATACGAACCTAGAAAATACAGAGAAAATACAAGACTTTTGCAAAAAAGCAGGTCTACCTTTTATTGGGAATATTCCTTACGATTCGGAAGCAGTAAAAGCGATTAACATGGGACAGACCATTGTGGATGTTGAATGTGAATCCGGTAAGGCTGTTAGGGTTATTTATCAAAAGACCAGGGCGCTACTTTTTAAAGAAGAAGTTAAATAAATAAAGATGAAACAAAACCAAAAACAAGAAAAAAAGGAGAAAAAAATGATTAAGATTGCAATTGCAAGTGAAAAAGACGTGGTAACGGAACATTTTGGACATTGTATTAATTTCAATATTTTTGATGTGGAGGGCGATCAGATTGTTAAGACGGAATCCATACCTAATCCTGGACATAAACCCGGTTTTCTACCCAATTTTTTAAATGATCTGGGTGTCAATGTCATTATATCTGGCGGCATGGGTGGTGGTGCTGTGGATATTTTTAATGAAAAAGGTATTGAAGTTGTGGTCGGCGCAAGAGGCAGTGCCAGAGTGGTTGCAGAAGCCTATTTACAAGGCGCACTTAAGTCAACCGGTTCCATTTGTCACGAACATCAGCATCATGATGAATGTGTGTAATACTATAATTATACACCAAGCTATTAGATCAAATACACTTAAGAGTGGTTTTTGCTTTTAGGTGTATTTTCTTATTCCCTAGGAGAGTATGTGCTATGTTAATGCGTTGAAGTGTTGCATAGCTTCTTTTCTTGTTCAAACTGATCAGGTTTTTACCAAAACAATTATTTTTACCATTTAATACAATATATACTTTACATTTTGAAATGTATATATTACAATATGTAATGTAAAGGAGGCTTATTATGAAAAATAAACGCATGAAAATAGCTCGAATGGAATGGGATATGAAACAAGAAGATTTGGCAAAAAAAGTTGGTGTAACAAGACAAACAATTGGACTCATAGAAGCTGGAGACTATAATCCAACACTTAATCTTTGTATCGCAATTTGCAAAGCATTGGGTAAAACACTAAATGATTTATTTTGGGAGGAATAAAAATGAAAAAAACAAACATTCAAGATGAGAGGATTATATCCTTAAGAAGAAAAATACAAAGTGATGCATTTGGGGTCTTATTTGTGGGGCTACTGATCTCGATATTACTACAAAAAATTATGTTTAATGCACCATTTTCTCAGTATGCAGCCGAGTTCATCCTTCTCATGGTATCAGCAATTTATGTAGAGGGCAGAAACATTGTCGTAGGTAGTGGCACTTATAGTGTTAATCTCAGCGGACAAACACTTGTTATGATACATAGCCTTGTATCCGGTTTGGCCATTGCTGCGATCTCAACGACATTTAATGTCATAAATCATGGCGTAGAACAAATGGGAGGCATTGGTGGCTAAGTAATAACGACATTGATAACCTTTGCTTTTGGGGCCTTGTTATCGTTTATTGTGTTCCAATTACTATATATGATCAATAAGAAAAAGCAAAAACAAATCGATGAGAAGTACTTAGATGCAGATGAATAAGGTCTATAACCTAAATCTAATCATTATTTAAGCATTCCCACATTTGCTTCTAAAGATGGCAAGTTAATATTATATCAAAAGTGATGTTAATGATGAATCAAGAACTGAAAGTTGAGAATGGGATGTACTAAAACTACGGTTTACGGTCAGTGGTATATATCAAGATATCACCTATGGTGGAAAAACCGCCAAGATAAACTTTGATTTCAAGGAGAATAATGTAGAAGCTTATAATGTATTTCTTGATCTTAGAGCGGGCGTTAATATATCTAAGTCGTACAAAAAGAATTTGATATGGATGATGACAGGGATAAAGCGTTAGAGATTTGGTTAGAAGAAATGGAATTTTGACCATTTAACCATATATTTGGGTATAAAAACTACGTGTCTAAGCTTTCATATATGTGTATGAGAGCATCAAGAACACGTAGTTTCAACCCTTGAGCCATGTTATAAGATTGATTTAGTAAATGATGTAACCAGGGGTTTGAGGGGGTAAACTTAAAGTGGAGAAATTTGGAGAGATGACTTTAACAGCATCGTTTTCTTGAATGTCGATTTGAAAGATTGTGGTCTTCTCTGAAGTGTGAATGACAATACGATTAGCATGGTCTTTCTCCTCAAAATCTTGGACTATTGAAAAGCTTAAGTTACCCCAATCATCAGAAGTAATCTCCTTTATGAAACCAGCATGAAAAGTAGGCTCTGATTGGGTCACTTTTAGGGTTTCATTTTCCATTTCAATACCTAAACTTGTAATTTCAGATAGAAATTCTATTGGCACCCATGTATGTCCATCTAAAATAATAGGTGCACGACTTAGAGCCCAAGGTGCCATTTTTTGCTTGAAATAGGCATTTTCACCAATAGCGACGGAGGTCCATAAGGGACCTTTTGATAAATCCACACGTTTGCTAGCTTCATGCCAAATGAACTGATAACCAAAAGCCTCAAGGGTTTTTCTTAGGGGTATCATCGTGATGCCCTCGATAACCTGTGTTTTTGCAGAAACCGATATTGGTGTTTCATTGTTAGGATGAGACTCGGCATATGCACGTGTAAAGGTACCAAGACTCATGCAGGTGACAAGTAATAAAAGTGTACTGATTTTTTTCATAAGATGCTCCTTTATATTATTATTTATTTGGAAAGCGCTACTTTCCCATTTAGGCCTAATACATAAATTATGACGATGAATAAAGAAATAGGTTCTCAAATTATGTGGATTGTATTGCAACTGTAACATAATCGTTCTATAACCAAAAGCATCATGTAAAGCATCTGTAAATCTGTTCTAGTGTAGGTTGGAATAAACCCTCCCCCCGTTACTGCGTAAAAATTCATATGCCTTAGCCCACCAATGATTTCATAACTCGTAAAAGCTTCTCCTAATCTTTTTTCAAAGACCGCCATATTTGTAAAACTTGATGCTCTTCTGATACATTTTTGTTTATTTATATCCTGGGCCTCCCTTGAGGCTCTTTTATTATCTTGATATGGTTGTATATGTATTATATAATCAACTAAAGGAAGGGAGTGATTCCAATGCTACTGAGCGAATTGCGAAAGAAAAGACAAGAAATACTCAAAACCGTGACAAATAATAACGGTAGCCAAGTGAAGGTATTCGGCTCTACTGCGAAAGGTATGAGCACAGAGAATAGTGATATTGATTTTCTTGTGAAGCTTAACGATAATGCATCGTTATTTGACCTTATAGAAATCAAGATTGAACTTGAGGAATTGCTTGGAGAAAAGGTGGATGTTGTTTCAGAGAATGGCTTGAAAAACAATGATATCGGCAATGATATCAGAAAGAGCGCGATTGCCATATGAATAGAGATAATGTATATGTTCAACAAATTCTTGATGCAATCAGTAAGATTGAAAAGTATACCCAAGGTGGTATAAATGAGTTTCATAATGAAATGATGGTGCAAGATGCTGTTATTAGAAATATTGAAATCATTGGTGAAGTTACTAAGCGGATTTCTTTAGATTTTAAGAGCAAATATCCAGAGGTACCATGGCGACAGATGGCAGGTGTCAGAGATGTTTTAATTCATGATTATAACAGCATAGATGTAGCAATAGTTTGGAACGTTGTTGTTAAAGAGTTACCAAATATCAAAGACATACTTGGTCATATTAAATAGGACAAGGTATTAGATCTTTGTATATCGGAAGCAAATCAGAAGAATAGTGAGTCAGAAATGAGTTTTTGTAAATTGGATGCAATATGAATTGATTTCAAGTATGGCTTCACAACAAGCAAAGAAGCTCGTCTTAGTTGTGACCCTTTAACCCATAATGAGATTAATACTCAATTGAAACTTTAATATGCAGGCGCCATCGAATAAGATGGTAAGATAGGAGATGAAGATATGGCAATACAAGCATATGTTAATTTTAGTGGTAATTGCCGTGAAGCGCTAGAATATTATGCAAAAGTGTTCAAGACAAAAGAACCTGAAATTATGACCTATGATGAAATGCCGCCTAATCCGGATTTTATTGTATCTGAAGAAATGAAGAATTGGGTACTACATACGAGCTAGAGATTAGCGGCAGTACAATTATGTTTTCTGATGTTTTTCCTGGTATGCCCCTTGTTGTTGGTAATGATATAAGTTTGACGATGATAACAGATGATGAGACAGAGATTCGCGATGCTTTTGATCAGTTAAAAGAAGAAGGTCGTGTTGATATGGAACTGGGTGAGACCTTTTGGAGCAAATGCTATGGCAGCGTCGAAGATAAATTTGGTATTTTTCCTATTATGGTATAAATAGTAGAGCCAAGGATAAGGCCAGCATTATGAAATAGAGTGCTTTATTCCATCGAAAAACCCTACCTGCACCAAATGATTCAAAAGGGTATAATGGTATTGAGAAGACAACCAATAGACTTGTTCCAATAGAATACATCCAATCTATTAAGGGTAGTAGCTCCATATCAAGTAAAGAAATTCCACCTACTAAAATCAAGAATAACCATTGAAGCATTGCTGTAATACCAAGAGCTTTTTTGAAATCTGAGCCACTTTTATACATCTTAGGGTACCAATTTCCTACAAGTGGCAAGATACCACCAATAATCGGAACCATAGCATGGATTAAAAACCCACCATCCATGGTTCTATATTGCCAGTCTTCCTTAAAAAACCGTGTTCCAATATAACCAAATATAATAATACCAAGAAGAAGTGCGAGTATGCCCAAAATTGATATAAGAAGATTGTACCCATGCATAAGGCCAATAAATGCAAATATTAAACTGTTGATACTTAAATAGGTTAACATCTGAGTTAATGAGTTTTCTTTTGAACTGGGGATACTTTGATCCCGCTTGGCAAGATAATATTCCATGCCCACTGCAACAAAAAGGGATGTACCGAAATAGTGCTTAAGAGCATTTACAATACCCAGTTCCTTTGTCATTTGATAAAAACTTAAACGTTTATAACCATTTTTTAAAAATAAACCCCAAGAGCCTACATTATCATCTTTAACAACCGCACTAACGTAATCACATCCTTCATCCCATAATAACTGAGTGGTTTCATGATATAGACGATTACCGACACCAAACCCCTGCATAGATGCATCAACAAAAGCAAAGTCAATATATCCCACTTTTTTCTCGCCAAATGTATAAAGTTTATATAAGACAGCTCCAACGATTCTGTCACCCTGTATGGCTACCAAGGCTTTTTTTGGCATAGGTACAAATAAACTTTCAAATCCCACAAAAGTTTTACGCCCTAAGCGTCTGACATCCACGGATTCCTCATTTTTCATAGCACGAATAGTAATATCCATAATAATCTGGTCTCCTGTCTTCAAATTAGTAAAATAAGTAATAGGATGTCATACGTGCAAAAGCATCCTAGATTCAAAGAGGTGTTAATGGCTTTCAAGCTATTTTCTATATTTTAACATTTTATGCACTTACTTTCCATTTCCCAATTATAGTATATTTTTTGAGCGGTGTGAATATGTCTCTATTCATATTTCCTTTTATCAAGGGCTACCTGATACCTATGTGTTTAACAATGAAAAACTTAGGTTGACAAAAAAATGAGATTCATGTACTATTTCAATAATACTAAATTTGAATATTAGGATAACTAGATATTCAGGCAACATGAAAGGATTTTTGACACATGAGAAAGAATGTACAGAATCAAATATTTTTTATTACAATCCTATTTTTTATTTTAGGCACTTTGCACATTAGTTTGGCATTACTAGGACTCATATGTTTTACATTGCCCTTTTTTCAATACTTTAAATATAAGGATAGAATATGGTGTAAAAACTATTGTCCCAGAGCAGGCTTGTTTAATGTCATCTTTGGAAAAATCGGTCTCAAGAAAAAAATACCGAATTGGATTAAAAATGGAAAAGGAAAACAAATGGTTCTATACTATTTTGGAATAAATCTATTTTTTGCAACCATGTCAACCATTATGGTTGGTCTTGGACGTATAGACCCTATCGATCATGTTCGCTTTTTAATCTTGTTTGAGATACCTTTTTCATTACCACAGCTATTAACGTATGCGGCACCCAGTGCCATCATTCACCTGGGGTACAGAATCTATTCCATGATGTTAACATCGACCATAATCGGTAGTGTATTGGCTTACTTATACTTACCAAGAACATGGTGTATGATCTGTCCTATTCAGACATTAACGACAAAAGAGGCTCCTAAGTTATCCTAGGAACCTCTTTATATTTTTGAAATATATTAACGTATTGCCTTTAAAGCACCACTCCATGCTATCAATTGATCCAGCATAGCTTGAACACTTTCCTCATGTCGTGAATCGGGTTTAAAATCAGAGAAATTCTCAAAATCTGTAAACAGAGATAACATGACTTGGTCACGAACATCAGCAATCTGAAGTTCAGCCATAATTTGTCTTAAGTGCTCAACAGCTCTGGTACCACTGGCTGAGCCATAGCTGACAAAGCCTGCAGCTTTATTGTTCCATTCAGCATAGATAAAGTCGATTGCATTCTTTAAGGCTGCTGAAATAGAATGGTTATACTCAGGTGTTACAAATATGAAGCCATCAAGTGAATTGATTTTTTCGGCCCATTTCTTAGTATGGTCCTTTGTATACTGGGCCATAGACGGTGGATATGGCTCGTCCAGTAAAGGTAGGTCATAGTTGGCGATATCAACTAACTCAAAAGCCACATCTTCTCTTTTGACAGCAATGTCATTGACCCACTTGGCAACGGCGCTTGCATTTCTTCCTGGTCTTGTACTTCCTATAATAATTCCTATTTTTAACATTATTCTTCCTCCTTATTAAGTAAATCACTAAGCATAAATTACTAATTAGTGATATATGTTGAATGATAATGGCCATTAAAGGCCATTAAGTTTCTTAAGTAATTGAAGTAACTGTTGCTTTTCGTCCATGGTTAGACGATGGAAAAAATCTTCCAGATAATGAAGGTGTGTCAAAAAAGCTTCTTCAATAATTTGGGCACCTTGCTCTGTCAAGGACACTTTGTAAGACCGTTTATCCTCATCATCCGGACTTTTCTTAATCCAGCCTTCTTTTTCTAAGTTCCGAATAACCACAGTCATATTCCCGCTTGTAGAAAGATTTTTATGAATCAACTCACAGATTTTTAGAGGACCAAGGTGGTACAAGGATTCTAAAACGCCAAACTGAGGAACAGTTAAACCATAAGTGTTCAAAAAAACTTGTAAAGTCCGGGTGAAGCTTAAGTACGTCCTTGATAAAGCCACAACTGATTTTAAATGTACATCGTTTTCATTGCCATAAGAGAATGTATTTATCATATAACCAATATATCACTAACTAGTAATAGTTGTCAAGTCTTTATTTTTTATGAAAATCATTTATCCGGGCAGGCAGCTTTTAATACGACATATCGTCGGAGAATGAGAATAATATCCGACAGTATGTCGTAAAACATACATGAATGGGTTGTATAATGATTGGATCATAAACATTGAAAATGTTGGTGATTGAGGATAGGGTTATTATAGTGTATAATTTCTATAAGTAGATGATAATAACAGACAAAAAGGATATCTTGAATGAGGGTTATTAGACCAATGAGAAGGCATATAACAAGAGAAATGTTCATAAATATGAAATTAGGTATAGGATTGCTTTTAGTGCTGTGCCTTTTTGCGCCTACTGGTTTGACCATTTATGGTGAAGCCATTTATTTCACCATAGATTCTTTAAATGAATATGAGACGATTATGTTAATCATTAATCCAGAAAATGGTGATATTCTAGCCAGCAGTAAAGGAGCTAAGATCTATTATGGTTATGAGAGTATTGATAGCATGAATATCAAATCAATTAATACTTTGTCGGAGGAAGAAGTAGATGAGGAAATGGACCATGCATATATGGAAAATCGGAATTTTTTCCATTTTCGTCATAGACTATCAAATGGAGAGATTAGAGACGTACATGTTAATTCTTATGCAATGATGCTAGATGGTGAAAATGTATTGGTTTCAAGAATAAGAGATGTGACAGAAGAGATTCATAATGAAGAAGTCAAGCAATTATACTATAGATTAACTATTTTTATGTTTTGCATTTTTGTAGCTATTCTTTCAATATTGATCTACAAGCTTGTTAAAGCCAAAAAAATAGCTGATGAGGCAAATTCAGCAAAAAGCAAGTTTCTTGCTAACATGTCCCACGAAATCAGAACGCCTATTAATGGAATGCTAGGATTTTTACAGCTCTTACAAGCCTATCCTATGAGTCAAGAACAAAAGGAACTAATCGATGGTGCGAAGGTGTCCTCCAATATGCTTCTTCATGTTGTCAACGATATACTTGATTTTTCAAAAATAGAGGCTGGAAAATTGCAGTTAGAGTATATACCTTTTAATCTTGAAAAAATGATTAAAGAATCTGTTTCCCTTTTCAAACCAAGCGCTGTTGAAAAGGGGATTGAACTCTTGATCCATCTTCAAAGTGGCTTACCATCTCGTGTTATTGGAGATCCTATGCGTCTTAGACAGATTTTGTATAACTTATTAAGCAATGCCATAAAATTTACCCATAAAGGTCAGGTTGAACTTCGAATAAAAGGTGTTATGGATAAGGACGAACAGATACATTTGACTTTTGAAGTTGAAGATACTGGTATTGGTATTGCGCCAGATAGTTTGGACCTACTTTTTGAGTCTTTTAATCAAAGTGATGTGTCGACAACAAGAAAATATGGTGGTACAGGGCTGGGCTTGACGATTTCAAGAGAGTTGGTCACCATGATGGGTGGAGAAATTCACGTAAATAGTCAATATGGAAAAGGCACGGTATTTACCTTCAACATAATCCTTCAATCAATAAATGAAGAGGGAGACCAAGACTGTAAAAAGGATATGGACGATACTTTGGAATTAAGCGAAGTCATGATTTCTCCTAAGAAACAACCGCGGATTCTCGTTGTTGAAGACAATAAAATCAATCAGAAGTTAATTGTGAAGATGTTGGCATCTAAGAACCTCGTATGTGATTTGGTTTGTCATGGTAAGGCGGCGGTGGAAGCCACCATTCACAAAACCTATGATATCATTTTTATGGATTGTCAAATGCCTATAATGGATGGGTATGAAGCTACAAAAAGAATCAGACAAATAGAAGATGGAAAACGACGTGCAAAAATCATTGCCATGACAGCCAATACGATGGAAAGCGATCAAAAGAAATGTATAGAAGCCGGTATGGATGATTATATCAGTAAGCCTATTGATTTCTATAGAATGATAAAAATTATTTATGAAAAATAGTTGGTTAAGTTATGTGACAGAGAAAGGATAACGCATATGAAAAACCCTCAAGAAAGAGAAGCGATTCGTCAAAAAGAGTTTTTGAAAGATGTGCTTGTTTGTTCCTTAGGTGCATATGGCGGACCTGAAGCCCATATGGGTGTTTTTATCGATCAGATGGTGGTGAAAAAGCATTACCTGAGTGAAGAAGAATTAATAGAGCTTATTGCCTTATGTAGCATTTTACCGGGGCCAACTAGTACACAGACCATTGTATCAATAGGCTATAAAACCGGTGGCTCTTTCTTAGCACTATTAACCATGTTGGTCTGGGCACTTCCAGTACTGATCCTCATGACACTTCTTTCGTTTTTATATCAGTTTTTTGAACAAATGAATTGGGATAAGGACAGTCTTCGTTACATCAGCCCGATGGCAGTTGGTTTTATCGTGATGGCGGCTTACCGTATCAATAAAAAGGTGGTGACAGATAAAATGACTTTTGTCATATTTCTGTTTGGTGCTATTGTAACCTATTTGATAAGGGCACCTTGGATTTTTCCACTTGTACTTATTGTAGGTGGTATTATAAGTGTGATAGTTAGTAAAGAAAAAGAACTATGGCAACGGGTAAAACTAAACCCTCCATGGGTTTACTTGGTTGTATTTTCTTCGATTGCCTTAGTTAGCATTGTTTTGACGTTAACTTGGGACAATCTTCTTGTGCACCTTTTTGAAAGCTTCTACCGTTATGGCTATTTGGTTTTTGGTGGTGGGCAGGTTGTGGTACCTGTTATGCATAGTGAGCTTGTACAAGTCAATCAGTATATGACCAATCAGGAATTTTTGACTGGGTATGGATTGGTTCAAGGCTTGCCGGGACCAATGTTTAGTTTTAGCGCATATGCAGGAGGGATGGCGGCTAGAGTGGGTGGCCCCATGATTCAGATTCTCGGTGCCATAGCCAGTGGTATAGGTATATTTCTACCAGGCTTGTTGTTGATTTATTTTGTCTATCCGGTGTGGGAGAATCTAAAGAAAATCAAAGGTGTTAAAGTTTCTATTAAGGGTATTAATGCTGTGGCAGGTGGCATGATTGGCGTGGCTGCAATCGTCTTAATGCAACAAAGTGGTTTTAGTTTGGAAAACATTATCGTTACGTTTCTGACGGTATTGTTGCTACTGACCAAGAAAGTACCAGCACCGCTTATGGTATTAACGTTTATAATTGCAGGTTTTCTTATCGGTTAGTTTAATATTATAGCAGAGCATCATTTTGTAGTTAGGTTATAGGATTAAAACCAAGTTTCACTACATTGGAAGGTGACATAAATGTTCTTGATGATCATCAATAGTTTAATGGATTTCCGTCGTTCATGGAGGAAATATATCGCTCTTGGATTGGGCTATCTATTGATAACGAGCTACTTGTTTGTACCGGGGTTGGCATATTTGTTTAACCGTCTATTGATTGTGTCAAAAACAGGGGTACTTCTTAATAGAGATATCTTCAAGATATTCCTAAACTATAAAAATGCATTGGGAATATTTTCATTAATGATTCTGGCGGTTGTATTCATATTAATTGAACTAGGTACATTAACGGTCATAGCTCATAAAAAATATTATAGTAAACCGATTCTAATTACGGAGGCGATGGCGACTACATTTCATGTGCTACCTCGCATTTTAGGCTATGGTTTCCTTTTGCTTACCCTTCAGTTTCTGGTGGTCATACCGCTTGTCAATCTTCCGGTTAAGCCCTTAATTTTCAACCAGATTAAGGTGCCGACATATTTCATCGAAAACATTATGGTATACAATTTAATAAAAGTTGTTTATTGGAGTGTCGTCTTCCTCTTAGCTTATTTTTTGCTGAGATGCATTTTTGTCTTCCATGAGATTCTATTGACGGGAAAAAGCACATGGCAGGCAATCCGGTCCAGCTTAAAACTAACAAAAAAATTACAAAAGGCTATAATATTTAAAATACTGATGTTGAACTTAATACTTTTTGGTTTATTGACAGGCATTTTAGCCATTATTTCTTTTCTATTGACAGGACTTAATACAGACGCTAACTATCAATTAAACCAGATTTTAACGACTTTATCAGGGTTTTTATTATGGATTTACACACTTATGATTTTTCCGGTTAATATCTTGTTTTTAACCAGACTTTATTATGAAGTAAAAAGAAAAGATGGTGCCATATACAAAGATTTTTTGAGACCAATCAGGTGGCCACTTATGTCTAGGGCAGAGTGTTATTTGAGAGATCAACTAAAGCCACGTCGTTATTTGTCAGCCTTTTTAGTAATATTAAGCCTCATAGTATCATTTTATATGGGTCATACCCTAAATCAAGATTTATTATATAAAGGCAGAGATATTGTGGTGGCGGCTCACAGAGGAAAAATCGGAAATTCACCAGAGAATTCTTTGTCAGCAATAGCATTGGCATTAGATTTGGGAGTGGATGTAATAGAATTGGATGTTCAATTAACAAAGGATCACGTTGTTGTTTTGCATCACGACTTGAATCTTAGAAAAATGGCAGGAATATCCAAACGCGTTTCTGAAATGACCTACAGCGAGTTGTTAGAACTTGATATTGGTAGTGGCATCTCTATAGATTATATGAATGAAAGAATACCAAGACTTGAAGATGTAATAACATTTATTGATGGTCGCGCTTTGATATTAATAGATATTAAAGCTTATGGGTATGAAGCGGAAATGGCAAAACTTATTGTTGAAATCTTGGAAGAGAAAAATGCAGTTGAAGCCAGCTACATTCAATCCTTCAATTACAAGGTGCTAAGTGAGATTAGGCAACTGGACTCGGATATTAGAATCGGTCAGATTATGTATTACGCAATTGGCAATCTTGACTTGCTGGATGTTGATTTCTACACGGTTCAAAAGGATATGCTAAGTCAAGAATTTGTGAAAAAGGCGCATCAGATGAACCGTGGCATATGGGTATGGACAGTGAACCGTGAAGCTGAGATTAAAAAGGCACTTCAGTTTGACATTGATGGCATTATTACTGCTAATGCGGAACTTGTCCAAGAAATACTTGGGTCAAATGTACCCTTAGAAGAAGTTGTATCCATTCATGACGATGAGACGAATAAATAGAAAAAGTATAAGAATATAGGATAGGACTATAATATTTTGATTTAAGAATATCGTAAGAAAAATATCAAGTTCTTTGACTATTTTGTATTATAGACTATGAATGAGTCAAGAGGAAAGAAGAGGTAAGTGTGTGTGGAGAAGATAAAGATACTTGTTTGTGATGATGGTAGGCGCAGTTTTCTTGGCAACCTGGGGTTTTTATCATATTGCGATTATGCAGGATGCATACCAAAGTGAACATTTTTATGAAACACAAGAATTTGAAAACAATTTAACACGATTGGTACATAACATCGTTGAAAAAGAACTGATTTTAACAGATGAAGCCAGTATTCTTGCTCTTGAAATATCTGAGGAAGAAAAGAGTGAAAAGGTAAGACGTTTAAGAAGAATTGAACAAAACTTAAAATAGGCATCAGATTTGGACTATATGCTGGTATCAAAAGCAACTCAGCGGGTTATCAGCAATGTGTCAAAACCGGAGCTGGATCCATTATCGACCTATTTCGGTGCGCCTTATAAAGCTTTTACAGATTTTAAAAGACACCAAAATGAATATTCCCTTGGGTTAATTATCGGTCTACTTATTATTTTATCCGGAACGATATATTTTACCATTTTTGTAGGCGATGAAGATGGAAGTAAGAAACCTTATGACTATGTTCCTTTTGAAATTCAAGTCATATTGGCAGGTGCTTCAATCATACCGGTATATGTCATTGGTGAGAGCATGCATGCGGTGAATCAATTCATGGATCTAATACCCATCCTTGTAGCACTGGAGATGAGTTTGCTATTTTGGTTTTTCTGTTATTTATCAACGGTAAGAAGGATAAAAAAGGTGTTTTTTTTAAAGAGCTATTAATCAGTCAGTTACTGATAAAGATCATTGGCGCCATGACCTTTGATAAAAATAAGGGGAGATTGAAGCCGTGGCTATTGCTACTATTAGTGGCTTATGGCGGCATGAATATGTTTTTTCTACTAGTTTTTTTACTAGGATTTAATATAGGTATGACCATTTTATTAGCTTTACCTATTTTTATTGCATTTAACGTAATCGTACTCATATTTGTGAACGAGAGAATTCGTACACTCAATTGTATGATGCATGCAACTAAGGAACGGGTGCATGGACAGATTAATTATCCGCTTGAAACGAAGAATCTGACGAGAGAATTTCGTCAATGGGGAGAGGAACTGAATCAACAAAAGATAGGTATGGAAAAAGCCCTTGAGGAAGCAATGAAGGGGGAGAGGATGAAAACAGAGTTAATTACGAACGTAACCCATGATTTAAAGAATCCTTTAACATCCATCATAAACTATGTAGATTTATTGAAAAATGAAGATATAGATGAGGAAGAAAGAAAGAATTACTTACAAATTCTAGAAGATAAATCTTTGCGATTAAAGAGTTTGATAGAGCAGTTGGTGGAAGCTTCGAAAGCTTCAAGTGGTAATGTTGAGGTAGCTCTTGAAACACTTGACCCCTATGTTCTGCTACAGCAGGTGATTGGAGAGTATGAAGAGGCCTTTGGAGAGAAGAACTTAATTATGATGATGAACGAGCCGGTTCCGCCATTTTCAATTAAGGGTGACGGACGCTTGATACATCGTATTATGGACAATCTAATGGCTAATGTCGCCAAATATGCTCTCGATGACACTCGAGTCTATATTAGCTTTATAAAAGAAGAAAATCCATCACAGTTGGCTATTGAAATTAAGAATATTTCAAAAGAAGCACTTAACATGGCACCGGAGTTATTAACAGAGCGTTTTGTAAGAGGAGACAAATCAAGGCACACAGAAGGGAATGGTTTAGGCTTATCCATTGCAAGAAGCTTGTCAGAAGCTATGGGTGCCAGCCTAGATATTGGAATTGATGGTGATTTATTTAAAGTAACGTTGACGTTTCCTCTTGTTAAGCTGAAGGCGCCCCTTGAGCAAGAGTAAGTTCCAAAAAAGTACCTATAAAGTAGATGCTCAAAAAAGAGTACTTATTTTATAGGTACTTTCTTATTATATTCATGAAGGTTATAATAGGATTATGAGTTGAGCTAATGATTTTTAAGAAACTAGGGAATATATCTTGAAGGAGTCTCATATGAAGAAATTTTTTGAACTATTGACACATCGTATTGTTACTTTCGTAGTTGCTATGCTACTACAACTTGTTATTTTGATTATGATTGTTTCACGATTTAACAATTATTCGTCTATTTTTTATGGCGTGATGTTGCTTTTTAGCTTCACCATCGTATTATGGCTCATCAACTCAAAAAGTAATCCCGCTTATAAAATGGCTTGGATTATCCCCATAATTGCCCTTCCGGTTTTTGGAGCTGTATTTTATTGGTTATTTGGTAATAATGGGCTCAGTAAAAAAGATCGTAGCAAGCTTGCTATTATTGCGGATATAAGCCAAGCAAATATGCCATTAAATACAGAAATAATGAACAACCTAAGAGAGAATGATCCAAAAGGCTATAGCCAGGCATATTATATTAAAGATTATGCATTTGCACCGCCCTATTCTCAGACACATTCTCATTATTTTCCATCAGGTGAAGAGATGTATGAAGTATTACTTCGTGATCTTAAATCTGCTAAGAAGTATATTTTCCTGGAATTCTTTATTATAGCTACAGGCAGAATGTGGCAGAGCATTCTTGACATTCTTATAGAAAAGGTTAATGAAGGTGTGGATGTACGCGTCTGCTATGATGATTTTGGCTGCATAATGACACTACCATCGAAATACGATACCTATTTGAATAGCAGAGGTATAAAGACAGCTGTGTTTAATCCATTAAAGCTTAAGATGAGCTCTAAGTACAACAACAGGAATCATAGAAAGATTGTTATTATCGACGGTATGATCGGATATACAGGAGGGTGTAATATCGCAGATGAATATATTAATGTGGTGGAAAAGCGCGGTCATTGGAAAGATGCGGCTATAAGATTACATGGAGATGCCGTCTGGAGTCTTACAGTTATGTTTTTGACGATGTGGGACTATATACATCATAGTACGTCTGATTATAATCATTTCAATACGACTGCTCTTACGGATCAAATTCTTCTTGAAACAGGGCTTGTTCAACCTTTTTCTGATAATCCGCTGGATTTAGAACCCGTAGGAAACCACATATATCTAAACCTTATTAATAGGGCTGAAAAGTATATATATATTAAGACACCATATCTTATTATCGATCATGGCTTATATACCGCTTTATCTTTATCAGCAAAATCTGGCGTTGAGGTTATCATAATTACACCTGGCCATGGGGACAAATGGTATGTACACGAAACCACACGTTCATATTACAAAATGCTTGTCCAAGAGGGCATTCAAATCTATGAGTACACACCGGGCTTTATTCATGAAAAATCAATCGTCGTGGATGATGAGTATGCGGTAATTGGTACAGTGAATCTAGATTATCGAAGCATGTTCTTGCATTTTGAATGTGGTGTGTGGTTATGGAGAACGCCTACCATTAATGAAATGAAGAAAGACTTTTTGACAACGATAACCCACTGTCAAAAAATAAGTATGGAAAGCATAAAAAAATCACCTTTATTGAAGACCGTTTTACGAGCATTTCTAAGAATTTTCTCACCGCTTATGTAATGCATTCATATATTAGCGCAGTTGGAGATTTGCTTAAAGCATAAATCAAAGTTTTTTCCAAAATATTACAGATATTTACAATGATGATTTAAGCCAGATTTGACGTTACCATTAATATTTGTTATACTAGTCGTAGTTATGAAATGAAGTAAAGACGTGAGTATTGAATGCATGAGCTTTTTTACGTATATGTGCATCTATCGTATGTGGATTGAAGTAAATGTGTTGCTAAGTGAAAGCGTGCTTGAAAAATTATAATTAGAACTGGGACTTGGTTAGGATCAAAAGGTCATGACCTATACTATAAATAATGGTATAAAACGAGCGCAAGCGAAGTTTAAGTACTCTAACTCTATTACAGAGTTAGAGTACTTTTTGTTTTTGGAAATACATAACAAGAACCTAAGAATTAAGTTGTCTGCTTGATCAACACCATCAGTCATCTTTAATTTTTTTTGTAAAAAGGTATGAAAACCAAGGAGGAAACATATGAAGGCACTAAAAAACCAAAGTTCAAGAGAAAACTGGTATGATTGGAAATGGCAACTAAAAAATGCTATTACATCCATAGAAGAAGTTGAGAAGCTGTTGAAAACGGATTTTAGTAAAGAATTTGGAGAAGATTACAGGGATAAGTTAGAAAAAACCCTTGATATTTTCCCACTTTCTATTACACCCTATTATTTTTCACTTATTGATCAAAAAGATTTTATAAATGATCCGGTATTAAGACAAGCTTTCCCTGATGTTCGAGAACTGGATATATGCTCATCTGATATTGAAGATCCTTTGGGAGAGGATAAAGACAGTCCGGTAGAAGGTTTAACCCATCGTTATCCTGATCGTGTCTTATTTCATGTAAGCAATCGATGTGCTATGTACTGTCGTCATTGTACCCGTAAAAGAAAAGTTGGTGATACTGATTACAGTCCAACTCTTAAAGATTATGAAAGTGGTATCGCTTATATTGAAGAACATAAAGAAGTGCGAGATGTACTTCTCTCGGGTGGAGATCCATTTTTGCTATCGGATGAATTAATAGAAAGCTTATTAGAAAGGCTTTCAAGTATAAAACATGTTGAGGTCATTCGAATAGGAACCAGAACACCGGTGGTATTACCCTTTAGGATAACTGAAAGGTTGGTAAATATACTAAAAAAACACAAGAACTTATGGATTAACACCCATTATAACCATCCAAAAGAACTGACAAAAGACTCAATAAGAGCCATTGACAAGTTAGTTGAAGCCGGAATACCTTTAGGCAACCAATCGGTACTTCTCTCAGATATTAATGATTGTCCCCAAGTTATGAAAGCTTTGGTTCGTAAGTTGGTAGCCAATCGTGTTAGGCCTTATTACTTATATCAATGTGACTTGTCAGAAGGACTTGAGCATTTTCGTACCAGTGTAGGCAGAGGCATTGAGATTATGGAAAGTTTACGAGGGCATACAAGTGGCTTTGCTATACCGACTTATGTCATTGATGCACCAGGTGGTGGTGGTAAGATTCCTATTATGCCAAATTATCTTATATCATGGTCAACCAATAAGATTATTCTAAGAAATTATGAAGGCGTCATCACCACATATACAGAACCTAGAGATTACGGTCACAGAGACTGTGATTTGAATTGTGCGGATTGCAACTTACATATGAAAACCAGTTTGGATAGTCACTATGAAGCTACAGGTATCGAACAGCTGTTGTCTGATTATACAGATGTCATGACCTTCACACCCGAAGATGTCAAAGCATAGGAGGTAGAGACTATGAAAGATATCATTGAAAAAAAAGAAGGAATAATCATCCATCATGGCACTGATAGTGACCGTATTTATGTCATGTCTTATGACTCGGAACAAGCAAAAATGATGTTGAATTATGTTCGGAAACTGGGAAAAGAAAAGGACTACGGAAAGATAATTATTAAAGCACGGGAAATAGATAGAGAGCTACTTCAAGAGGCAGGTTTCTCAAAGGAAGGGGAAATTAAAGGCTATTATAATGGTAAAAATCATTGTCTTTTTATGGCCAAATATTTAAAAGCAGATCGAAGAGGTGTTCGCAAGAAGGCGAAAATTCTAGATGCTGTTGATAAAGCGAAAGAAAAAAAGGCGGAACTTGACAGATTCAAGTGGCCCAGCTATGCTTTTAGGCGTTTGGGTGAAGAAGATATTGGACAAATGATTAAGGTTTATGAAGAAGTTTTTAAGACCTATCCTTTCCCAATATATGACCCTGATTATATTAGAAAAACTATGATGGAGCATTGTCAATATTTTGGTGTGTTTGATCAAGAAGGCTTAATTGGTCTTAGTACATGCGAAATTAACCATAAAGAGAATAATGTTGAAATGACTGATTTTGCTGTTTTACCTTCTTATCGAGGACATAAACTAGCTAAAGCTTTACTTATAACCATGGAACAAGCGATGACCCAGGAAGGTATATCAACTTATTATACAATAGCTAGAAGCCAATCTCTGCCTATGAATATGACCTTTAGCAGTTTGGGCTATCATTATGGTGGTACATTGTGGAACAATACTCAAATCGCAGGTAACATAGAATCTATGAATATATGGATGAAGCAAATAGACCAATAAACATCCTTTAGAAAAAGTCAAATCCTAACCAGGTGTATCAGCATGATATGTCTATTTAGGGTTTGACTTTTTTGGGGCAAAATGATAACATCCCATTAGTATAGATGACATAAAGAGGACAGCTAAAGTGGCGGCAATTGCGATTTGCAAAACATGGGGCAAGACAACCCGAGAGCATGTTTTAAAAAAATCCTTTCTTATTTTCTAACGAGAGCAATCTCATAAATTAAGGAGGATACAAAAATGAAAATCAGAAGAGCAGAACCTTTTAAGATTAAAATGGTGGAACCGATTCATCTCATATCTGAGGAAGATAGAAGTCTTAGATTAAAAGAGGCTGGTTACAACCCATTTTCTCTCAGAGCTGAGGATGTGTACATTGATTTGCTGACAGACAGCGGAACAGGTGCTATGAGCGATCATCAGTGGTCAGCCATGATGATGGGAGACGAGTCTTACGCCGGTAGTCGGAGTTTTTACAGATTAGAATCAGTGGCAAAAGAGATTACAGGATGTAAATATATCATACCAACCCATCAAGGAAGAGGCGCAGAGCAAATCATGCTGCCAATCTTAGTTAAGAACTCGGGTGATTATGTTATAAGCAATATGCATTTTGATACGACTAAAGCACATGTGGAACTTGCAGGTGCTAGAGCCGTAAATGTAATAGACGCAAAGGCCTTTGATACAGATACTTATGATGATTTCAAAGGGGATTTTGATTTGACCTTGCTAAAGACAACCATAGAGGAAAAAGGAGCAAAGCAGGTAGCGCTCATCATTATTACTGTAACATGTAATTCAGCCGGCGGCCAACCGGTATCGATGGCAAATATTAGAAAAGTTAAAGAAATAGCAGATGAATATGGCATCAAAGTGATGCTGGATGCAGCCAGATATGCAGAAAATGCATATTTTATAAAGATAAGAGAAGAAGGTTATCAGGATAAAACCATAAAAGAAATATGTAAAGAAATGTTTGCTTTGGCAGATGGCTTTATGATGAGTGCTAAGAAGGATGGCCTTGTCAACATGGGTGGCCTCATTGGTATTCGTGAAGATGAAGCACTCTATACAAAAGCAAGGTCTCTATGTGTACCACTTGAAGGTTTCCCTACATATGGTGGTTTGTCCGGTAGAGACATGGAAGCTCTAGCGGTTGGACTTGAAGAAGGGACTAACTTGGATTATTTGTCGTACCGTATATCACAAGTCGCCTATTTAGGTGACCAGTTAAGAACTGCAGGTGTCCCAATTCAGTACCCAACAGGTGGTCATGCGGTTTTTGTGGATTGTAAAAAAATATGTCCTCATATACCATACCATGCATTTCCGGCACAAGCGGTTTGCAATGAGATTTATCTCATTGCAGGTATTAGAGCTGTAGAAATAGGCTCTTTCCTCTTAGGGAGAGACCCTGACACAGATGAACAACTTGAGTCACCTTTTGAGTTTATGCGCTTAACCATACCAAGACGTACCTATACCAATAGGCATATGGATGTGGTAGCCGATGCGGTTATAGAAACTTACACGAGGGCCGGAACTTTAAAGGGCTTAACATTTGAGTATGAACCTAAGGTCTTAAGGCATTTTACAGCACGTTTAATACCGGGTTAAAGCTTAAAACTATAATTTGAAATTAACCTAATTTAAATGGAGGCATTATGAAAAAAATATGGCCAATCAGTTGTATTTTACTGATCCTTATGACAGGATGTGGCACAAAAATCTCACTGGAAACACCAGTGGATAATCAGACAGGTGCCACAGAAAAATTATATGAAGAAGATTATGAAGATGACACTGAATACTTGGATATAGAAGGTGTTTTGGAGGAAAAGGTAGAGGATACTAAAGACGATGATTATATAGATTCGAAGGCTTCTAATCAAGAAATAGTGGAAGAAAATATAGTAGATTATCATGATTTGATTGTTGATTTATCAGATAGCCACATAGATGTAGATATAACCGACCCAAGATTGTCAGATCTGGTAGAACATCTAAAAAACAACCCATATAATCATACTTTGAAACAGATTGGTAAGGTGACAGAACCGGAACATCTATTTGTATTAGTGAACAAGTTAAATCAATTACCGGAGAGCTATATTCCGGATGATTTACGGGAACCCCAGGTACGCTTTTCTTTCTCAGGACCAAATGAAAAAAGAAATCTAAGAGATATAGCAGCATTAGGCCTTGAGGCCATGTTTGAGGCAGCAGATAGGGCATCGATTCAGTTGTTTGCGCTCTCCGGTTACCGTTCTTATAACAGGCAAAGAGACATATATAATAATAATGTAAGTACCCGGGGCATTGAAGCGACGGATAAAGTGAGTGCAAGACCAGGTCACAGTGAACATCAAAGTGGATTGGCCATGGATATTACCAGTGAATCTGCAGGGTTTAACTTGATGTATGCTTTTGGAGAAACTGAAGAAGGCATTTGGGTCAAAGAAAATGCTCATTTATATGGTTTTATTGTCAGATACGGGAAGGAAAAGACGCCAATTACCGGATATGATTATGAACCATGGCACTTAAGATATATTGGTTTGGACTTAGCCAGTTATATTTATGACCATCAACTCACTCTAGAAGAGCTATATATCCAGATAGAAAAAGCCATACGTTTTCAATAAGGCTAAAATGTCATAGGATAATCTTAATGAAAAAACTGAACAAGAGGTGATGCACGGTGTTAAATCATACTATAGATCTATATAATTTGACCTTCTATTTTTTTGTTTATGGGTTTTTGGGCTGGCTTGTTGAAGTGGTATATGCATTTGTTAAACATGGGAAATATGTAAACAGGGGTTTCTTATATGGGCCAATCTGTCCAATCTATGGTGTAGGTGTCACAACAATATATCTTTCGATTCATAAATTAAGCACACTCTTTTTAGGGGGAGAGGCGCCCTCCTGGTGGATGTTGTTTATTATGGTGACGGTAGTAACCACAGGACTTGAGCTCATTACGGGCTCTGTTATGAGCTATTTGTTTGGTACTAGATGGTGGGATTATTCAGATCGAAGATTTAATCTCGGAGGTTATATTTGTCTAGATTTCACTTTGATTTGGGGATTAGCAGGAACACTCTTAATGCAAATTGTGCATGTGAGAATTGCCAACGTAGTAGATGGTATTCCAAGAAACATTGGGAATCCACTATTACTGATGCTTATGGCGTTTTTTATAATAGATGGTACTTCAACAGTCAGAACGCTGATTGACTTTAGGAGCTTATTGCTTGAGATGGATAATATAGCAAAACAGTATGTACAAATCAGAAGCAATCTGGTTTTTGAGATGATTAGGTTGAAGGATGAACTATCAGAGCTTATAAAAACAGGTGTAGAAAAGAAAACCGATGAAGCAGGACAAACTCTAAAACGTATACAAGAACAACTTAAGGAATTACAAGTACATGAATTCATCCCGAATCATCCGGTTAAGAATATTATTAATGAGTTGATAGATGAAGATAAGAAACTAAATGTCAAGACTAAGTTTGAGCTTAAGCGTGTTTTGGAGCATTATGAGAATCTATCCAATCGGTTTTCCAAGAGTAGACTCTATAATGCCTTTCCAGATATGAAGTCCATCAAATACAAAGCATTATTGAAGGACGTCAGAGATAGAAAGAAAAAGAAAAACAAAAACAAAGATAAAAACAAAGGGAATCAAACATCATGACAAAGAAGACTATGCTTATTAGAGTATACAGAGGTTGTGTAAAAGATATTATAAAGCATGAGAAAGTTAGATCAATGGAGAGTTATATTGCCCACCATGATGTGGATACACTTGCCCATAGTCTATTTGTGTCTTACTGGAGTTTTTTGATCTGCAAGAAACTAAAGATGAATTATCGATTGGCTGCAAGAGGTGCTCTGCTACATGATTTTTATTTGTATGATTGGCATATACCGAATATAAGAGAAGGTTTACATGGATTTACTCATCCGGCTACTTCACTGACAAATGCAAAAAAGTATTTTAAAATCAGTAAGATGGAACAAGATATTATTATTAAACACATGTGGCCTTTAACAATCTTACCGCCAAAATATAGAGAAACGTGTGTGGTCATTATTGTCGATAAGGTGTGTGCTATTCTTGAAACACTTAAGATTGTCAATGGGAAAAAATTAGCAATACTAAAGCACAAAGTATTGAAGATATAGAAAAAAGAGATGTAGTTCAATTTGAACTGTATCTCTTTTTTCATTCTCTAGGAAAGGACCGTTCTTGTTTTATGAATATTCATTAGTGGCTAAGCTGAGCATTTAATCTATAGCGATAGGTAAACTGATATCTATGAGATTATCAGTAATGTCATCCTCATCCTCATTCTCATTGTCATTATAATCGAGATTATTGCGATTACCATTTCCATTATTTCCATCCTCATAATCATTGTTCCCATCTTCCTCAAAAGGACGATCATCTCCAGGAAGTGTGGGACCATGAATATTACAGTATTCTTCAATCATCGTGATGGGGAATTCATAAGCATAGTCTCTTATTCTAGGACGGTTAACAGGATCCCATTCTTCGGGTGCAAAAGGAATAAGTCTTTGGGTGTATACTTTATCAACTAAAGTATCTTCTGGACAATATTCATTGGGCATTAATCCGGATTCACTACAAATGGTAACCTTAATATGAACGTCACATTCTTCTTTTGGCTCAGTACCAATAGCAAAGTACTCTGTTTTCACCGTACTGCCACGAGGGTCAGAATCACATAAACCTGGAACGGCAAGTTTTCCAGAGATGGTACAGATATTTCGTGTAACAATGCCATCCGGTACAAGGAATTTTCTTGTTTCAAGATCTTCATGAATCTGCGCCATGACATTTTGCCATAAAATCTGTTGATAGCTTTTATTGTGAGACATTCTTTCGGGTGTATCATGACCAAGCCATATGCCGGCAACATAGTAAGGTGTATAGCCGATATATGCCAAGTCTTTGGAATCACTGGTTGTACCGGTTTTGCCTGCAACGGGCATATTACTCAGTCTGGTTGTTTTTCCTGTTCCGGTTTTTACAACATCTTCCATGGCATTCGTTAGAAGGAAGGCTGTTGTTTCTTTCATTGCAGAATGGATTTCCGGTTCATTTAATAGAAGTAAGGTTCCGTCATGACTCAAAACCTTGGTATAAAACGTCGGTTCAATATAGTTCCCTTTGTTGGCAACGGCACCGTAGGCCGCTGTTAATTCGAGGAGTGAAACACCTCTTGTAATACCACCAAGGGGTAAGACGATATTTTTATCGGAATAAGTTTGGCCATTAATTATCTCGTTTTCCACTAAAGAAGTGAAGCCGAGATTCTTCAGATAATCAAATCCGGTCTGGACACCCACAGCGTTCATGGTCTTTAAGGTGATGATATTCATAGACCATTCGATGCCTTGCCGGAGGGTGGACAAGCCCCAGTAGTTAAATGTTGCTCTTTCATACCAGTTTTTAGGAGAATATGTAGTGCCGTCACCAAGTTTTACAGAATAAGGCACATCATCAAAAACAGTAGCAAGGGTCATGCCAGCCGTGTCAAGAGCGGGAAGATAAGTTGCGAGCACTTTGAATGTAGAGCCGGGTTGTCTTAAGGACATGGTTGCACGGTTTAAAGTTTGATTCCCTATTTTTTCACCTCGACCTCCAGTCATGGCTTTAACATTTCCGGTATAGTAATCGATGACCACCATGGCTGCCTGAGGTTGAGGGATCAGCAATGATTTGTCTGCAATCAGAGTATCAGAGCCTGTAACCCAAGTGTCTTTTAATAGTTCCATATGGGTATAAGCCTCTTCGTCAGTTTGGAAAAGAGTCTCATCGTAGTAATGCTTCACACCATCTGC
This sequence comes from Petrocella sp., assembly GCF_059865615.1. Taxonomy (NCBI): domain Bacteria; kingdom Bacillati; phylum Bacillota; class Clostridia; order Lachnospirales; family Vallitaleaceae; genus Petrocella; species Petrocella sp. The sequence continues at coordinate 25,809 of NZ_JCBCDA010000057.1, forward strand.
AGTTTGAACTGAAACGGAATACATGAGCATAACATTATAGTCATCTTCAAATGGAGGGAAGGTTTCCTCATCAGCAAAGGACTGATCCATAATGCCTTGCATAGTCATATCTTGAGTGGTATAGATATCAAGTCCGCCTCGATAGACAAGGTTGATGGCTTGAGTATTACTATAGCCTTTTTCAGATTCCAAATCAGCGGCAACACGTCGTATGACCTCATCAACAAAATAGGAGAAATCCGATTGCTCAAGAAAAACCTGATGGGTAACTTGAATAGAATCATAGACCTTTTCATTGAGGGCAGTTTGAAGCTCTGCATCTGTAATCAAACCTTGTTCATTCATATAAGTCAGTACAATCTCTTGTCGAACTCGGTTATTTTCCGGTTGAGCAACAGGTTCATAAGCGGTTGGTCTTTGAGTAATGCCGGCTATAACAGCTGCTTCTGCAATACTTAACTCAGACACATCTTTGGCAAAGTAACGGTTAGCTGCAGCTTGAACGCCATTCGTACCACGACCAAGACCCACGGTATTTAGATAAAGCTCTAGAATCTCATCTTTGTCTAAGACTTTTTCTACTTGTATAGCCAAATATTGTTCGATGATTTTTCGGTCAAATGTTTTTTCGGAAGTTAAGATGTTGTTTTTTATGACTTGTTGGGTGATGGTGCTAGCACCTTCACTAAGGTTACGCTCTTTTAAGTTGACGAAAACCGCTCTAAAGATACCTCTTAAATCGACACCCTTATGTTCATAAAAACGTTGGTCCTCAATGGCCACAAAAGCATCTTTTACATGAGTGGGAATATCGTCGATTTCAACATATATACGATTAGACTCACCTGTGGAAAGCTCTTGGATGATCGTTCCATTTTGGTCTCTTATAAAGGATGTATAGCCTATTGGAACCAAATCGTCATAATTTAACTCAGGTGCATCTTTTAAGATGGATGCTACCATAGCGGCGGCTACAATCAAACCGATGACACCGAGTGTCAGCATGCCTAGAAATATATTTCTAAACAAGACTTTCTTATTAGTTTTATTTGCTTTCTTTGCTTTTTTTAGTTTTAGTTTTTCTCTGGCACTTAATTGCCCAGTTTTTTTTGAAGTTATTTTTTTTACTTGTTTCATAGTATATGCCTCCTTACACCAAGAGTATTATATCAAATATTGATTAAAAAAAAAGCATATTATTGTGGAATTAGTCAAAATTTAATATATGGTTAACGTATCCAAAGTAAGCTTCTCTAAATCATATACAACATATAGGTTACGTTGATACACTCATCAAACATGAAAAAAAAATGACGAAAGGATGACACAACTAGAAAAAGTGTTTATAATATAACTAGGTTAAAAAGTCAAAACTAAGTTTCACAAAATTCATATACCATATATAGATTACGTTGATATATTCGTAAATCTATATGGTATTTGAAAGTTCAACTAGATAGTTTTGACGCCTTAACCATAGCTAAGTAGAAAAGAATAGGAGTGTGGTGCATATGTACTGTCAAGGGTGTGGCTCTATATTACCAGATGAAGCACAATATTGTAACAAATGTGGGATTAAGCAAGAAAAAGGCCTGGTTGGCTATTCTTCAAAAATACAAGATCCTGCTTTTCAAAAGTACTTGAAAAACAGTAATAAGTACGCAGTTGTTTTTTCTTTGATTATTGCGGTTATTGCAATTGTGGGCTTTACTATTTATGGAGAAACCAGTCGAGAGATGGATAATCCAGGTGCTATGTTTATTGGACTTGGCATTGGAGCCATGTTTGTATTAATTGCGATTTTTCAAGTGGTTGGAAAGAAAAAAAGTAAGACTTGGGATGGCGCTGTTATAAACAAGACCCTTAAGAAAAAAAGAAGACGAGAAAATACCGGTGATGACAATTCTTATTTAATTACATATATGCAGTATGACGTAACCATACGGGACGATCGAGGTAAGACACATCATATTACGGCAACAGATGACGCTACTTTATATAATTATTATAATGTTGGCGATAGGGTTCGACACCATGGTGGACTCAATACATATGAAAAACAGGACAAGTCTCAGGACACCATTATTTTTTGTAATGCATGTTCAAGCCTAAATGATATAAAAAACGACCAGTGTTTTAGATGCGGTTGCCCATTATTGAAGTAGGATTATGAGGAGGGAATAAGAATGATGGCTACTTTTAAAGGTATTGGTATTATTTTTTCTATTGCTCTTGGTTGGAATACATCGGTGGCTTTTGGTGTTACTGGCGTACTTTGGGCTATTGGACCGATGATGTATACCATACGTGAACTTACAGGTGGCAATCATAAACTGAGCATACCGATTTCTTCTTTGATCGGTGTGATTGTTTTACTTTCTTGGTCCACACTTGGAAGATTTTAGGAGGGTGCCATTTATGGAGATTGGAATATGTGCCTTGGCCAACCCGATGGATTTTTTCAATATTTATAACATTCTGTTTGGCCTTATTATTGGCCTATTTTTTGGTTTTTTTACAGAAGATTTCTAGGCATCTTTCTAAACCTCTTTAACCATCAATTCAAAAAAGAAAAAGGGAAAGCGGTTATAAAGGAAGCGGTCGAGATGGGTATGCTATTTTTGACCCCTTTTACAATCATGCTGATTTTTGCTACTTTTATTTTAAGATGGTCTATGACTTTAGGCTTCATATCTGCAGGCATCATGTCTGTTGGTACAGCCTCTGCTATTGAAATGGGTAAAATCAAGGGCAAACAAGAGATAAAAAATACAATAGCAACTTCTGGGGTTTCATTTCTATTTGCTATTGCTTGGACACTAAGTATTCCTCTTATGACAAAAGTACCATCCTATATAGAAGGTGGTATTAACTTGTTACGATCTTTGGCTGGGGGAGGAGGTTTTGGATTATGAGGAAAAAAATTGCAAGAATTATGGTTATTTTTATGATGGCGGTCAACTTTTTATCTATGCTATCAATGGGTGCGGCTAGAGAACCTAGGTTACCTAATGAAAAAGTCATTGGCAAATCAGGCATGTGGTACAGTGAATACTTAGATTTTGATGGGAAGTCCAATCTTGTTATAGGCTATACTGCTGGTATGGTTAAGGGGGAAGCTCAGGATGAGGATGAATTAGGGGAAACACACAATGTGCAAGTCCCAACAAGTTACGCGGAAGTCACAAGTTTTATTGGCCCAATGAAGTTCAATCTTAGAGATAAGACAGTGATTACTGGTATATACATACCTTTTGAGGGCACTGGTATTGGTCCGATGGAACTTTATATTCAATATAGCCGAGGAAATATCTATCAAGGTTTTGAAGGGACAGCCGACATTATTGGCGGTATTGGGGCATCAGAGGAGGATGGCAATTTTACGGCAAGTGAAAGAAACACGTCCTACTTTTTTGCACCTTTTATGGATAAGATTTTGCCAGAGGGTGATTATACACTGGTTCTAGATGGTAATGATATTCCGATGAGTACTTTTCTCGTTAAGGGCATGGACTATTTAGCCTATGAAAAATACCTGGAAGCTTTAATGAAAAATACCCTTGAAGAAGAGGGAATAAGGGATGAGGAATATGACTCTTATGTTAGTTTTGGGGAAGAAGAACTATTAGAATTATATGAACTGTATATTGAAGATTGGGAAGCAGATTATGTGGATTAGGGCATAGGAACCACTGCAGATTTACTGGCGCCTTCTTTTTACTTTGAAAATGAAATGTCCTTGGACCAGATTATTCTAAATACTTACAATCAAGGTCAAGGGTCAATACCCGGCATAATCTATGTGCTAGATGAGCTGGGCAATGAGCTTTTTAGTCTGATTGCCCAAGGTGCAAGTTTGGGTGATGTTCCCAATGGATTATGGACGGCAACACCTATTCCTTAAGCGGGCGTGGGAATGTTGTTTCCTCCTTTAGTAGGCTTGGTGGTAAGTGTGATATTAGACCTACTCAAGCCGAAAGAACTTGTCTCTGAACTAAGTATAGGTGAACAGGCAATGAAAAATGCCAACAATTCACTAGGTAAAGGTCTTATTGATGAAAGAGAAGCGGATGCATGGAAAAAATTGGCGGATGCTCTTGGTAATTCCGGTGCTTCTTATGAAAACGAAGATTATGGCAATGACTATTATAATGAAGTTCATGGCAATGAAGATTATGGTCAAGAAGAAGCAAGCGAAGATTATAGTGGTCAGGAAACAAGCTCAAATCATAATAGGGAAGATAGTACTCAAACTGAAGGCTATGAAGAACCTATACCAGATAGACCTGAAGAAGCAGAGACTATGGTCATTACAACCACCCACAACGGAGCTCAAGAATTGATTGTAAGAGATCCGGAGACAGGTGGATGGGTGCATTCTGAGTCGGGCAATCCTTTTGACCTAGAAAAACACCAACGAGAGTCATCAGGACGATTTGAAGAGATTAAAAAACATCGAGAGCATAATAAAGAACTGGAGGAAAAGGGTCAAACGTTCATGCAGCAAGCCATGAAAGAAATTGATGACAGGTATGAGCAAGAAATGGCTACCATTCAGCAAGAAATTGACAAAAGAAAACTAGAACAATTAAAGCGCGATATGGAATGGTTGGAGTATGAACGAGAAAAGGCCAATAAACAGAATAACCTTGGTAAAATCATAGGTGACTCCGTCATCAACATGGGTGATGAATTGGTGGAAACGGCAGATGTGGTAGGTACAGGTTTATCTAATGCGGCAGCAGAAGCTAAACGTACCATAGATGACATAAGAAGAGACCCATCTATAATAACTAAAACCATTGAAGATTCTATTGATGACATTAATAAAGGTTATGAAATTGCAAAACAGACGGCAAAAAAAACTGTAGACCAAATTATTAAAAATCCGGAAATCATTGTTGAAACAGCGATTGATTTGGGTAAAAAGACAGGAAAAGTGGTTGTTAATGTTGGAAAGGCCATCATCAATACGGTAAAAGACCCTAAAAAAGGTGCCGGCAAGCTTGGCGGTTTGGTTGATGATCTTGTGATGACCTTAAGGATAGATGTAGGGGGGATTGATGGGCTTTGGTAGAACAATGAATCCCCTAAAAGACCTGAATCTAACTTACCAAAAACATATTTTGCCATGGATGGGGCGATGAAATTAGAAGCGGTATTGGAAGTGGCTCCCTTTATAGTTACACCTGGACAATGGGTTAGTGTAACGCCTTCTTTAATGGATTATGATTTTGATTTGGCCCCTTATATAAGAAGTGGAAAGCTTTTGTGGATTGAACCACAAGATGCGTCACTACAACTAAAAAGCATGGTTAGAGGTTGCCCATACTTAGAACTTGAGGGCAGTCATAAGCCCAAGTTCATTCAAGAAGGGTAGATGTGGGAAGATGATATGGCTTTTGAATTTGAAGAGGATACTTTATTCACAGAAGAACTGGCTATTAACCCACAAAAAGAATCTATTCTTATGGGTCTAAAGCCTATTCGTAAAGAAAGGCAAAAATCTCTGAAAGAAATCTATAGTGCTTACTTAGTAGATTCTGATTTTGAAAAAATAGGTCGCATCATAGGTGCACCGGATACAATTATACATCAAAGAATTGGTGGTGGCAGTACCCACATTGATCAAGTAAGACTATTAGGACATGGCTTCTAGCCTCAGGTATTGAGATTAAAGTGGCTGGTAATGATGGGTTTGAGACCAAAGGGAGATTTTTCATTGCCCCTACTACCCTATGTAACCATTTTATTCATATTGAAAAAGAAGATGATGGTCAAATCTATGTCAACCATCAAGCCTATAATAAGGCGCAATTGAGCTTTCAATTAAAAAAACAATTAGGTGCATTCTTTCAAGAAGAATATTAACAAGTTGAAAAAATCTGTAGTCAGTGTAACAATAAAGTACCGGAAGATGCCTTGTTCTGTAATAAATGTGGAAATAAGTTAAGCTAAAGCTAAAGGAGTGCTATTTGGCACTCATTTTAAAGGCTATAAAATAATGAACACAAGGAGATAAACCATGACGATGAAAGAAGAGATGACGGAACTATTGAAACAAGAAGCTTTGTTACAGTTTAATACTTTTAGTAACAAGATGGCTTATGAGATAGGCCTAATGTTAGTAAAACAAGCTGAAAAAGAGAATAAACCGGTCACCATTGATATCACTAGAAACAATCATCAGCTTTTTCATGTGGCCATGGAAGGCACCTCGTCGGACAATGATGCCTGGGTTAAAAGAAAATCTAATGTAGCTAATCGATTTGGGCATAGTTCAATGTATATGAGTCTTAAGATGAAAATAAAAGGAGGAACGATGGAAGAAGCCTATTTTCTAAATTCAGCTGATTTTGTAGCTCATGGCGGGTCCTTTCCTATCATAATTAGAGACACAGGTGTTATTGGCACCATAACGGTTTCTGGATTACCATCGGAACAGGACCACCAAATGGTTATCAATGTATTAAGCGCATATCTAGAAGTAAGATTAAACTAATAAAATAATATCATTGTTGAAAGGACAAAAAATGGCAAAATTGTCAGCGAAAGTATTTAGAAAAGAACTTAAGCAACGTATATTACCTTTCTGGAGAAGTCTTAGAGACCCCCAGTACGGAGGTTTTTTTGGATATGTCCATCATGATCTTACTGTTGAAAGACACAGTGATAAACATACGATAGGCACGGCCAGATTGCTATGGGCTTTTTCAAAAGCCTACAAAACATTAGGTAACAAAGAAGACTTGAAGATGGCAGAACATGCCTATGACTTTTTGGTTAATGAGCTGTATGATAAAACCAATGGTGGTTTTTATGCTCAGGTTACATTTAAAGGTGGCCTTGTTTCAACAATAAAGCATACTATTTTTCAAGCCTATGTATTATATGGCCTTAGTGAGTATTATGGCATTAGCAAAAATCAGGAAGTGTTGCTCCATGCTAAAAGGCTCTTCTATTTGATTGAAAAAAAGGCTTTTATCGAAAATGAGGACAAATACGTTGAAGCTATGGAGGGGAGTTGGATACCTTGTGAGAAAAATATGATGGCACAAAAAGATTTGGCATTTGATAGAACAGGCGTATGTTATCTTCACCTATTAGAAGGGTACACCAACTTATATAAGGTATGGCCGGACGCAGGCTTGAAAAATAGAATAGAGTGGCTTTTGGAAGTTTTTGATCTAAAGATATACAATACAGATTTAAAAGGGTTTGGTATATATTTTGATAAGAACTGGAATCAGGTATCTGACAGCGTATCTTACGGCAGAGATGTTGAAAGTTCTTGGTTGATTTGTGATGCCATGAAAACGATTGGATACGAAAATAATTGCTTGGAGTCAAAAATATTGGAAATGATATACCACATTTCTGAAGTTGCCTTACAAGAGGATGGTTCATTTTATATTGGCATGGAACATGGTCAAGTAGATCAACATTTGTGGTGGTATGCTCATACAGAAGCTATTATTGGTTATTATAATGTTTATGAGATAACAGGAGAAAAGGTGTACTATGAAAGGGCAAAAAAAGTGTGGAATAAGGCTAAAGAAATCTTTCTAGATCCAAGAAAAAATAGTGAATGGTTAGCATGTATTAAACCTGATGGTAGTGTTATGACAGAAGAAGCTATGGTCACTGAATGGAAGACCTTTTATCACACAGGCCGACTATGTTGTGAAATGATAGAAAGATTGGAACGCAAAAAGCCATAAGCTTGGTTTAATCGTCGTATGGCCAAGGCCTTTTTAGAGTGGTATAATGTGTTATAGGGGAAAGCATTTTAATTATTACATTGAGTATTTATTTGAGAAAGAGGAAACGAGTATGAACATGGTCACTAAAATAAAATCATTTATAAAAAAGGCAGTAGAGGACTTTAACATATCATCTAAAGCTAGAAATAGGGTCGGAAGCTGGCCAATTGCATATATTTTTAGTTATGCTATCGCTATCACTTTTTTATTAGAGGTATTAAACCGACGATCATTTGTTGATGGCTTGGGTTATGCGATTCATAATCCGGTTATGTTTTTGTATAATGCTCTTATAGTGTTGTTCACTTTGTCATTAGCCGAACTACTAAAAAAGAAAGACTTTTTTTTGGTGTTGATATCTGTATTATGGATAAGTCTAGGCGTTATTAATTTTGTGGTACTGGGATTTAGGACAACACCCTTAGCGGCTATAGATTTTTATATAATAAAATCTGTATTAGGCATCATACACATATATTTAAACAGTTTTCAGATTGTAATTATTAGTATTGCCGTGCTCTTAACACTATTGGGGATTGGTATGGCGTGGAAAAAACTACCGAAAAAGCAAGTCTATTATAGAAAAGCTTTTGTGACGACAGTAGCACTTGTAGGTTTGATGTTCACCATGCCTAACCTTGCTTCAGAGAAAGTTTCAATCTCAAGTAATTTTGGTAACCTTGCAGATGCTTATGAAGACTATGGATTTGCATATTGTTTTTCTACAAGTGTTGTAGATAGAGGGATTAAGAAGCCGGATGGCTATAATCAGTCAAGTATAGACGAAATATTAAAAAGGCTTGATGTAGATGAAACCAAGAAGTTAAACGGGATTAAGCCGAATATTGTAATGGTTCAATTGGAATCTTTTTTTGATGTAAACTATTTAAACAATATAATATTTTCAGAAAATCCAATTCCGAATTTCACCGATTTAAAAGAGGAATTTGCATCGGGGTTTTTGACAGTCCCCTCGATAGGTGCTGGAACAGCAAATACTGAATTTGAAGTGCTTACAGGTATGAGTCTAGATTTTTTTGGAGCAGGTGAGTATCCTTACAAAACCATTCTTCAAGAATCACAAAGTGAATCTATTCCCAATAATTTAGATGCATTAGGCTATAAAAGTCATGCCATTCATAATAATACAGCAACGTTTTATGATCGGAACAAAGTATTTGCTAATCTTGGTTTTGATGCATTTAGTTCGATAGAATATATGGGTGAAGTGTCGTATTCACCTAATGGGTGGGCCAAAGACAAACATCTAACTGAAGAAATACTAAAGGCCATAAAGTCAACGGTAGAAAGTGACTTTGTTTTTGCAATATCCGTACAAGCCCATGGGAAATATCCTGAATTGCCCTTTGATATTGAGCAAAAGATATCGATACAATCATCTATGGAAGAAGGGAAAAAAGTAGCCTTTGAATATTATATCAATCAATTGTATGAGGTCGACCAGTTTATTGGTAAGTTGATAGGTACATTGAATAATTTTGATGAACCGGTTATGTTGGTACTTTATGGGGATCATTTGCCGAGTTTTGATATTAATAATGAAGATTTGGACAATCACAGTCGCTATCAAACAGAATACATTATCTGGAGAAATGATCAGTCAGTTAAAGGCAAAAAAGATTTAGAAAGCTATCAACTTGGTTCTTATATATTAGAAAGAAACGGTATTAATCAAGGCATATTAACAAAGCTACATCAAATAAGCAGTAAGAGTCCGAATTATCAAGAGGCATTACTTATGCTTCAATATGATATGCTATATGGTGAAAAATATGTATATAATCATGAGGAACTTTATAAACAGAAGAATTTAAAGATGGGATTTTCAGGGATTGGCATTACACAAATCAAAGAAGTCAATGATGAAATTCATATCGAAGGTTATGGATTCACCCCCTGGAGCAAAGTATATTTAAATGATAAGGAAATAGAGACAGCTTACATAGATGCTCATACATTGTTTATTAAGAGTCGAAAATTACACGAAGAGGACGAACTACGTGTTGTGCAACAAAGTGATAATAAAATAATATTAAGTCAAACTGAGGCATGGTGTTACAATCGACAGATAAGGAGAATAAAATGAAAACAAGATGGAAACCAAATATAATAATCTTAGGCATAGTGTGTGTGATTCTATTAGTGACAGCTTGTCAAAATCAGGAGCAGGCTACAACTTCCTATCAAAATGAAGATCTTGATGTATCGATACTTGAAGAAACTCAATCCAAGGATGAAAAATCTAATCATCCGGTTGTAAGAGTGGGGACCCTTAAGGGACCGACGGGTATGGGCATGGTTAGACTTATGGATCAATCAGAAAAAGGTGAAGCAGCACTTGACTATACCTTTGAAATGTTTGATAGTCCGGATGAATTGGTAAGCAAAATCATTAGTGGTGAAGTGGACGTTGCCGCAGTACCTACGAATGTTGCATTGTTGTTATACAATAAGACGGAAGGTAGAGTAATAGTTACAGCTGTTAACACATTAGGTGTACTTTCTTTATTAGAAAATGGTAATCAGATTCATCAAATTAGCGACCTTAAGGATAAAACAGTTCATGTTAGTGGTAAAGGTGCTTCACCTGATTTTATTCTGCAGTTTTTATTACAAAAAGCCGGTTTAGTGATAAACCAAGACGTAGAACTGGCGTATAATCTTCAGCACGCAGATTTAGCAGCAGCAATGGCAGAAGGCGATGTGGCAATCGGGTTACTACCACAGCCGCATGTAACGACGGCTATGATGAAAAATCCAAAACTAAGAATTGCTATAGATATGACCCAAGAGTGGGAAGATGTTAATCAAGGTAATCAACTGGCAATGGGTGTTCTTGTAGCGCAAACATCATTTGCTAAAACCAACCAAGAAACACTAAATCTTTTTTTAGATGAATACAAAAGCTCAGTCGCTTATGTAAACGAAAATATAGAAGAAGCTTCAATGCTGGTTGAGGCGACAGGGATACTTCCTAATGCGGCCATTGCCCAAAAAGCAATCCCTTTATCAAACATAATATATATCGATGCCAATGAAGCTAGACCGTTTTTAGATGCCTATTTTGAGGTGCTCTATAATTTTGAACCGAACTCAATCGGCGGGAAATTGGCAGATTATGCTTTTTATTATGAGAAGTAGAAGATGGATAAAAAAGTTGATGATAGGTCTCTTATGGTTAGCGCTTTGGCATATTACATATAAGTTTGTTGATCGAGCCTTATATGTGCCATCCATAATGAGTGTCATGAAGGCGCTGCTAGGATTAATTATGGACGTTCGGTTTTGGCAGATTATCGCTGCATCTGTATACCGAGTATTGGCTGGACTTTTTCTTTCGCTGGTATTTGGTGTCTCTATTGGGATTCTGTGTGGTTTGAATAGTTTAATGTTTGATTTTATTAACCCTTTTGTAAAAGCGATTAGAGCGACACCCGTAATATCCTTCATCATCATTGCTTTAATTTGGTTTAAGTCTACCAATGTACCTATATTTATAAGTTTTTTAATGTGCTTTCCGATTATATGGACCAATGTGGTTTCTGGGATTAGGAACATAGATGTTAAGCTCATTGAGATGGCAAAAGTCTATCAACTAAAAAGATTTTTGATTATTAGAAAAATATACTTACCACATATAAAACCTTTTTTTACAGCAGGGGTTATTATGGCATTGGGTCTTGGTTGGAAAGTCAGTGTAGCAGCAGAAGTACTAAGTCATCCTCAATATGCTATTGGTAGTAACCTTCATAGTGCAAAAGCCTATTTAGACACACCACTTCTTTTTGCATGGACCATAGTGGTTATCCTACTAAGTTTTATATTTGAAAGCTTTTTTGCTTTGTGGGCTAAAGAAAGCAGGAAAACATTATGAATCTATCTATAAAAAACATACATAAATCTTACGGAGAGTTAAAGGTACTAGAAGATTTTAATCTGGAACTGGATAAAAGCCGTATTCACTGTTTCTTCGGACCTTCAGGCTGTGGCAAAACCACATTGATGCATGTGATGGCAGGAATTTTGAAGCCAGATTCAGGCCAAATCATTATGTCTTCGAATGTACGTTTTTCTTATATATTTCAAGAAGAAAGATTGCTACCATGGATGACAGTTAAAGAAAACGTTGCCCTCGTGCTTCAAGGTCAAAAAGATCCAGCATATATAGAAAGAAAAGTCTTAGAAAGCCTCTCTTTGGTAGAGTTAAACGATTTCACCCAGTATTATCCCAGTGCGTTAAGTGGGGGCATGCGACAAAGAGTATCTATTGCAAGAGCATTTGCTTATGAAGGGGATGTATTAGCCATGGATGAACCTTTTAAGGGATTGCATTTCAAGCTAAAACAAAACCTAATGGACGCCATCTACAAGTATTGGATACTGCATAAGCCTTTTACTTATTTTATAACCCATGATATTGATGATGCCTTATACATTGCCGATGACATCTACTTACTTGATGGGCCGCCGATGAAAATTATAGAAAAAATTGATGTTGGGGTGCCGCATGAGCTTAGAAAAACCAATCCGGAACTTTTGATGGACTACAAGGTGAAACTATCCGGTGTTTGATAACAAGTCGTTCATATTAAGAGAATAGAGGAGGTTGATTATGAAAAGCGTTTCAAAACATACTTGGATGGTAGTAATCACTATTTTGACTTATATTATAATGATCGCTATCAATGCTCTAGCTAATATATTACCTATTAATGGTGTGAGTACAGGGGCTGTGTCGGAACGCTATAGTAACTTATTTGCGCCGGCAGGCATTACATTTAGCATATGGGGATTGATTTACTTATTACTACTGGGTCATATAGTCTATCAACTAATAGAGGTAAGGACTACCAATCGACATTCCCAAAAAATGCTTTACGAAATTGGTATTCTTTTTTCTATATCATCGGTTATAAATACAATTTGGATTTTTATGTGGCATTATGATTATATTGGTATCACCCTAATCTTAATGCTGATGCTTTTACTATTACTTATTGTTATTCGTATAAGAATAGAAAAGTATACCTTGAATTTTACTCAAAAACTCTTGATTAGATTACCCTTTAGTATTTATTCTGGTTGGATTACAATAGCCACCATAGCAAATATAACTACCTATTTGGTTTATTCCCAGTGGAAGGGTTTTGGCCTTTCAGAGCCTTTCTGGATGAATATCATCTTAATTGTTGGAGGTGCCATAAGCATAATCACCCTTATTCGCCTTAAAGATATGCCTTATGGGTTTGTTGTAGTATGGGCTTATATTGGAATTCTCATTAAGCACTTATCACAGGAAGGGTATAAAGGAGATTATATCTCTGTAATAATAACAACTATTTTTGTTATTTTCATGGTGATATTTGCAGAGTACCTAGTCTTGCGTTATCAATTAATAAAAAGAAATCGACATTGATTAAAGTGTCAAAAACAAGTTTCGCTAAAAAGTTTTGATGCCTTAATCATCATTAGGATATTAAAAAAATGCTATCATCCAATAAGAATGTCTATGTATTTAGTTCTAAATCATCATAATACCCATGTAAAATAGAATAAGAATGAATAAAGGAGTGAAACCATGAATAAAAGAATCACTTCCGTGACGATTTTAATATTGTCCATGATTCTCCTGTTTCTTTTAGGAATGGGTTTATATCTGTCAAATACTATAGCAGAAGCAACTAAAGGTGAATATTTGTGGGAATCTATGTTACCAGCAGAGTATCACGTTATGCTTATATTAGATAAGTCCAATCAAACCTATGATCAATCTTTTAAAGAAGGTTTAAAACAATCTAGTGAAGACTATAAAATCTCCATCGAAGTCATTATGTTTGAAGGCGAGAATGTTGAAGACGAAGTATTAAAGATAATGGATTTAGCGATTTATGCTAAAGCAGATGGTGTGATTGTTCATGCTTTTGACAACCCTAGAATTACTAATAAAATCGATGAACTTATGAATTTGGGTATTGCAGTAATTACATTAAATGAAGATTTACCGCAATCGGATCGGATTAGTTATGTGGGTGTAAATCGATATAAAATTGGCTTAGAGGCAGGCGGTGCTCTTGCAAAAGCTACAGATGGTATAGGGAAAATAGCTGTTGTTGAGCAACAAAACTATCAAAAACAAGGAAATCAACAACAGGACCTATTACTTCTTGGTATAACGGATGCATTAAGAGATTACCCAGGTTTAAGTCTTGAATTGGTGAGGTATACGAAACAAGGCTTTTTGAATGCTGAGATTTTGGCGACTGAAATCTTTAGAAACCACCCAGATATTAATGGCATTTTTTGTACCAACGCTGAAAATACCCTTGGTGTGGTTCAAGTATTGGTAGACAATAATTTGGTAAATCGCATTGTTTTGGTAGGATATGGTGATGATGCTGAGATTTTGGGCTATATTGAAAGAGGAAAAATCATTGAAAGCTCCGTTGTTACCGATTACAAAGGTATTGGTAAGGAAGCTTTGAAGGTTTTTTATGAGTACAAAACCAACACTTATGTTCCAAGCTATATCAATACAAGCCTTCAAGTGATAGATGAAGAAAATATTACCGCCTATATGACTGAAAAGAGTGAAGCCTATGACAAAAATCAATAAATTCAGTTCTATAAGAAACAACATGATTGTCTATACCTTAAGCATTATATTCTTGATGACGGTGTTAAGTATCTATTCACTAACTTTTATGGAACGTTATCAGGGTCAAATAGAAACCATGTTTGAAAAACACATTTTTCTTTCACAAGTGGGTGATTTAATGATTAGCCTAGATGAAGATTTACTTGGTTTTTTGAGTTCGAAAAGCTCGACGAGGCTTAATGATTATATTATCAACAGTGAAAAATTAGAGCTTCTGGTAGAAGATGCCTATCAGATGACTTATAATGCAGAAGATATGATGATGAAAAATATTGTGAATTTGATTGATGCTTATATCATTGAAGCAAATGAGGCCATTGCCTACAAAAGACAAAGAAATGTAATTAAATATTATGAACACTATCAAAAAAGTGTCACGATTAAAGGGTTTATCGCAGACTATATTGATCAACTCAATAATAGACAGCTCAATCGTAACTCAGTAACATATACTCAACTGGTTAAGCAAATCAAGATTCTTCAGAACATTACCTATATGATTGTTATTGTCCTAATAGGTTTATCTTTAATGATTGTTTACTTAATTACTTCTAGAATGGTAAAACCCTTTAACAATCTATCTCATGCAGCAGAAGAGATTGCACTGGGGAATTTTGATACAGAAGATATTGTGGTGGAGTCAGAAGATGAATTCTTGTTGCTTGCGACTGCTTTTAATCATATGAAAAACAGTATTAAGAGTTATATTAGTGAAATTAGGAAGAGCGCAGAGACGGAAGCTAAATTAAAAGATGAGCAGCTCAAAAATATAAAAATGGAGCATTTACTTGATAATGCAAAACTTTATGCATTACAATCTCAAATCAATCCCCATTTCCTGTTTAACACCATTAATGCAGGCGTCCAAATGTCGATTATGGAAAGAGCGACCAAGACCAGTCAGTTTTTTCAAACCATGGCAAGCTTGTTTCGTTATAATATTCAAAAAATGGATTCGAGTTGTACATTAAAAGAAGAAATTGAGAATATCAAGGATTACTATGAGTTGCTTAAGGTCAGATTTGGAGATCGCATACGCTTTGAGTTCAACATTGACTCCGAAGCTTTGGATATGAAAGTGCCGCCGCTAATTCTTCAACCATTGGTTGAGAATGCCTATGTTCATGGCTTAAGCGGTTTAGAAGAAGGTGGAACGATAACTATAAATGTTGTAGATGAATGGGATGCTACTTTTGTTACTGTAAAGGACACAGGAAAAGGTATGACAGCCCATGTGGCCGATCAGATTCTAAATAAGTCAAGAGCAGATTATGCCCATACTAAGTTCGGAATTGGTATCAGAAATGTACGTGACCGTCTGGAGTTGTTTTTCCATCAATCCGACCTATTTGAAATTGAGTGTGAAAAAGGAACAGGGGTCAAAATTATTATGAAGATACCTCATATTAAGGAGTGATGCGATGTTTAAATTAATGATAGCAGACGATGAGCAGATTGTCGTAGACGGCATTGAGTTCATGGTTGAGGATTTATTTGATAATATTGAGGTTGTAGCCAAAGTGAATTCCGGCAGAGAAGCCATAGAAGCTACTATGACAACAGTACCGGACATTGTTTTAATGGATATCAAGATGCCAGGTATCAATGGCATTGAAGCGATTACCAACATAAAGAAGCGTCATCATAATACCAAGTTTGTAATAATATCTGCTTATGAACAGTTTGAATATGCTAAACAGGCGGTTGAACTTGGTGTCAGCGACTATATACTAAAACCGGTCAGCTTTGACAATTTAAAGCAGGTATTGATAAAGATTATGTCAGAGATTGAGGAAGAAAGACAGCAAAAAAAACGTGAGATCGAAAACAGGGAAAAGCTAGAGAAAGTTATACCGGTTTTAGAACATGGTTTCATTTACTCAATCTTAATGAACACAGATTATAGAGATGAATTATACAAGTACCGTGATTTGTTTGAAATTAATAAAGAGTTAGCCTATATCATGGTATTAGAATTCACTGAAGAAGGAGAAGAAAGTCAGAATATAATTGGAACAGGGGTTAGAACTCAGTCTTTTTATCCGAAAGTGCAAAGTATCATTAAGTATAAGTGTAAATGTATTATAGGGCCTATGATCATCAATAGAATTACGATTATGGTTTATGAGGATCAGTTTGAAAAAGAGTATGAACAAAGGGTAAAGGCAATAAAATTGGCGGAAAGTATACAGACTGTTATTAATGAATGGATAGATGTGAAGATTCATATAGGGATTGGTTCTTGTTATAAACTGGACAAGATTAAAAATTCTCTAGAGGAAGCTCTTCATACCCTTAACCGAATGAGTGGGGACCACAGTTTGCATATAAACGATATATTTGAAAGAGAGCCCCATGATAACGAGTATACATATGTGGACATCAAAGGTGATGAAACACATATCATTCAACTGATTGAGAATGGGAATGAAGAATTATTGGTCAAAGAATTGGGTGTTTTCTTTAATAAAATCGAGAAAAAATTTGGCAGTTCGTTGATTGATTTAACCAATATCATGACTGAAATGATGGTTATGGTACTGAGTTGCTCATATAGACATAAACTAGATGAAGGCGAGGTCGGGTATTCGACATACTTAGGAGAGCTAAGACGTATTGAACATGTGATCGAACTACAAAATTGGTGTCTTAGAAAAATGGTATATGTGTCGCAGATGATTCAAAGTAAGCGTCACTTACATATTTCTAAAGTTGTATTAAAAGCCAAAGAGTATATTGACGCGAAATATAATGAAGAGTTGAGTTTGACGGATATTTCTAAAGAAGTTTCCATAAGCCCTCAGTATTTTAGCAAAATATTTAAAGAAGAAATCGGCCTAAGTTTTGTTGAATATGTTAGAGAAAAGAGAATGGATATTGCAAAAGAACTGTTAAAAACCAAAAACTATTCAGTTAAGGAAATCTGCTATAAAATTGGCTATAATGATCCAAACTATTTTAGTCGTTTGTTTAAGAAACTGGTAGGTGTATCACCAACAGATTTTAAATAAAGGTGGGGTGTTATGAAGTTGAATGAAAAGAGATCTAAACTACTGCTGGTCACATTTATTTCATTGGGGTTGATCATAAGTGCTATCTGGTTGATTATTCTTGTGATTGAAAAAATCGACAAAGGAAATAACAAGATTGTTATAGGTTATTGTGCGGATAATCTAGTAATTGAAAGATGGCAAAGAGATCAAGAAATATTTAGGACAAAAGCAATAGAGTTGGGTGCAGAAGTCATTGTTTACAACGCCAATGAAAATAATGAGACACAAAATCGACAAATTCGTATGCTTATAGATCAGAAGGTGGATGTCATAGTCGTGGTGCCTTATGAAAAAGATGGTATAACAGAAGCAATAAACGAAGCCAGGAAGGCGGGTATCAAAGTCATTGCTTATGATCGATTAATAACCGGCGTCACTATTGATGCCTACATATCCTTTGATAATGTTAAGGTGGGGGCCCTTCAAACGGCCTCGCTTATTGAACAAGCACCAGAGGGCAACTATGTCATCATTAATGGTTCACCTGAGGATAACAATTCCTATATGTTTAATGGTGGCTATATGTCCATCTTGGAGGATTACATAAGATATGGAGAGATTGATATTATAGAGGAAATATGGGCAGAAGATTGGCGAGAGGAGCCGGCTTATGATTTAATATCCAGTCTAATTGAAGAAGGAAAGCAAATAGATGCTATTATTGGTGCCAACGATCGATTAGCAGAAGCAGCGATTCGAGCGCTTGCAGAAGCAGGTCAAGCAGGAATAGTTTTTGTTGCAGGCCATGATGCAGATATCTCAGCATGCCAAAGAATTGTAGAAGGTACTCAACATGTGACCATCTACAAGCCAATTAAAAAGTTGGCAGAAGCAGCAGCAATTCTAGCCATAGATTTAGCCAAAGGTCAAGTGCTTAATAATGATGAGACTATCAATAATGGTGTTGAGGAGATTCCTTATATAAAACTCGATGTTATGACGGTAACCAAAGAAACGATGATGGAGACGGTTGTTGCCGATGGTTTTCATAGAAAAGAAGACATCTATAGAGAATAGCATTATATGAATCATAAAATAATACAGAAGAAAAGCGTAATTGTAAATAGAATGTTAAATTTGTCATGATTTTGTCGCATTCTAGCCATGGTGATTATGGACGTATTTAAATATAATGGTAACTGTAACTGCAATTCATATATTTAAATGGAGGATAATTATGAAAAAACTAGTATCATTGTTATTAATTGCAACATTTGTTATGAGCTTATTGGCTTTATCTGGATGTGGGAAAACAGAGGAAGCGCCTACGACACCAGACACAACTACAGAAACACCAGAAGTAGAACCGGCAGCACCATCAGCAGATGGCACAGTTGACATCGGTATCGTTCTTCCAACCAAAGAAGAACCACGTTGGGTACAAGACGAAGCTAGATTCTTAGCGGCACTTGACAGCACAGATTATAGTGTTGAGATTTTATTTAGCCAAGGTGATTCAGGACGCGAAATGCAAAACGTTCAAACCCTTATTGCCAAAGGTATCAAAGTACTCATTATAACACCACAAGACGGAGATGCAGCAGCAGCAGCGGTTCAAGCAGCAAAAGCTGAAGGCATTACAGTTATTTCTTATGACAGACTTGTTACTAATACAGATGCAGTTGATTATTATATCACATTCAACTCTATTTCAGTTGGTGCAGCTCAAGGTCAATTCCTTGTTGACAATCTAGCAGGCGGAACAGGCGAAAACTTATACCTATATGCTGGTGCAGCAACAGACAACAATGCATTCTTATTCTTTGAAGGTGCATGGAATGTGCTTCAACCTAAGATCGCAGATGGTTCATTCGTTGTTCAGAACTCATCAAAAGCTGTAGAATACATGAACAAAGCAGAGTTAACACGTGAAGAAATGGGCCAAATCATTGAACAAATCACAACTGATTGGAAACCGGAAGTAGCTAAGTCAAAAGCAGAGTCACACATAACAGCGGCACCTCCATCAGGCAAAACTTTCATCTTAGCACCAAACGATGGAACAGCTCGTGCAATTTACGATCAATTTGCTAGAGAAGATGGATTAGAAATATTTGTTACAGGACAAGACGCTGAAACAGCTTCTATCCAATACGTAATCGAGGGAAAACAAAGCATGACAGTACTTAAAGATGTTAGAGACCTTGTACAAGGTGCTATTTCAACAGCAACAGAAGTTCTTGAAGGTGCAACCATCGTAACAAATGGTGAATATGATAATGGCGCAGTAGTAGTTCCTGCAAAAGACATTCAAGTTATCACAGTAACTACGGATAATGTTAAACAAACCATTATTGATTCAGGATACTATGAAGCATCTGAATTTACCGGTCTATAAAAAATATTCATAAATCATTGAACAATATGACTTAAAAATGAATTTAGTAATAGTGATAGACCCACATGGGTTTATCACTATTCTATTGAAAAAGACACATAACAGATTCTGATTGGTAGGTCGTTATGCGACCAAATTGACTGGTCGACAAGCGACCAAATTGATAGGTTGCCAAGCAATTCATGTAGGAATGATAGGAGCTCTATTATGGCAAATATATTAGAAATGCGTAATATTACGAAAGAATTTCCTGGTGTAAAAGCTTTGGACCAGGTTAATTTCGAAGTTGAAGAAGGTGAAATCCATTGCCTTGTAGGTGAAAATGGTGCCGGTAAGTCGACTTTGATGAAAGTTTTAAGTGGTGTGTATCCTCATGGTAGTTATTCAGGGGATATTGTCCTTAATAATG
Organism: Petrocella sp.; assembly: GCF_059865615.1. NCBI lineage: Bacteria > Bacillati > Bacillota > Clostridia > Lachnospirales > Vallitaleaceae > Petrocella > Petrocella sp. The sequence continues at coordinate 46,048 of NZ_JCBCDA010000057.1, forward strand.
AAGTTCAGAACTTTTCACGTATAAGTGATAGTGAAAAAAAAGGTGTCGCAATCATCTATCAAGAATTGGCATTGATTCCAGATTTGTCCGTTTATGAAAATATTTTTTTAGGACATGAAATCCATAAAAAAGGTATAATAAATTGGCATGATACAAAAGCGGAAGCAGCCAAAATGTTAAAAAAAGTCAAACTTGAAATCCATCCTGCATCAAAGATTATCGATCTTGGTGTGGGTGTACAACAGCTTATTGAGATTGCAAAAGCCTTAAGTAAAGAGGTTAAATTATTGATATTAGATGAGCCTACGGCCGCATTGAATGAAAGTGATAGTGAAAATCTACTGGAGTTACTAAAAGATCTTAAGAAGCAAGGCGTAACTTCTATCATGATTTCACATAAATTAAAGGAAGTTATTGCCATAGCCGACACAGTAACAGTTCTAAGAGATGGTAAGACAATATGTTCTCTAAAAGCAAGTCAGGGAGAAGTTAATGAAAAAGAAATTATTAAATATATGGTTGGTCGTGAAATCAATGATATATTCCCTAAAAGACTGGAAAAGAATTTTGGAGATGTACAGTTAGAGGTAAAGAACTGGTCAGCCTTTGATCGAAAACTAGGAAGGCATGTTGTCAAAGATGCCAATTTCAATATTAGAAAAGGCGAGATTGTTGGTATAGCCGGACTTATGGGTGCTGGTAGAACGGAATTTGCCCTTAGCATTTTTGGTAATTCAAAGTCTTATGATGTATCAGGAGAAGTATTGGTTGATAATCAAAGAGTTAGCCTGAAGAAACCGAAAGATGCAATCGACAAAGGATTGGCTTATGTTTCAGAAGATAGAAAAGGTAATGGCTTAATCCTAATACAAGATATTAAACAAAATATTACCGTTGCCAACCTTAGTAAATTATCTAATTATATGGTCATTGATAAAAATGAAGAAATAGAAATAGCAGAAAAGTATAGAGAATCGATGAACATAAAAACCCCTTCCATTGAGCAAAAAGTAATGAACCTTAGTGGTGGTAATCAACAAAAAGTGGCATTATCTAAATGGCTATTTGTAGAGCCTAATGTACTTATACTAGATGAACCGACAAGAGGTATTGATGTAGGTGCAAAGTATGAAATATATACCATCATGAACGAACTTGTAGCTAAAGGATTAAGTATTATAATGATATCATCCGAGTTGCCGGAAGTGCTTGGCATGAGCGATCGTGTTTATGTCATGGCTGAAGGACGTTTAACAGGGGAATTACCAATTGAAGAAGCAACCCAAGAAAAAATAATGGAAATGGCGACTGTATAGGAGGCTAATAAAATGTTTAATGATTTAACAAAAGCGATTAAAGAAAACATACGTGATTATGGTATGTACATAGCATTAGGTTTTATAATGATTATCTTTACCAACTTAACCAATGGTTTGTTTATGACACCTCGTGTTATATCGGACTTAATTGATATGACCGGTTATATTGCAGTTTTATCTGTAGGTGTTACTCTAGTTATTGTTATCCGACACATTGACCTATCTATTGGTTATATTGCCGGATTTTTAGGCGCCGTAGCAGCCATGTTAACCTCAATTGTTGAGATGCCAGTATTCTTAATGATACCCCTTATTCTTGTCATGGGTACATTGATCGGCGCATTTTGGACAGGAACCTTGGTAGCCGGTTTTAAAGTTCCTGCCTTTGTTGCTACACTTGCAGCCATGACGATTTTCAGAGGTTTGCTAATTAGAGTTACCAATAGTGCAACAATTTTTACGGCAAATGACCAGTTCAATGCCATTGGAAATGGTTATATACCTGATATTGCTAATGTTCCGGGTTTACATATATTAACATTAATTATTGGAGGTTTGGTCGTTGCTCTTTTTGTATTTTTGGAAGTGAAGAACAGAATTAAACAGATTTCATATCGACTACACGTATCAACATTACCGATATTTATTATGAAATTAGTATTTGTTTCTTCTATCATCATGTTCTTTTTATGGAAGATTGCAAGCTTTAAGGGTTTGTCATGGACAGCGGTTATTGTAGCTGTTGTCGTAGCAATCTATGCTTTCGTAACTAATAATACCACGCTTGGCCGACATATATATGCAGTGGGTGGTAATCCGGAAGCGGCGGAATTATCCGGTGTAAGTGTTAAGAGGATCACATATATCGTATTTGGATCCATGGGTATGTTGGCGGGATTATCTGGTATTCTATTTACAGCCAGGTTGCAATCAGCTACACCAACAGCTGGTATGGGTTTTGAGTTAGATGCCATTGCGGGTGCATTTGTAGGTGGTACTTCTGCATCAGGAGGTATTGGTAAAGTGACCGGTTCGATTATTGGTGCACTCGTTATGGCATCATTAACAAAAGGTATGGACTTAATGAATGTAGGGGTTTCATATCAATATATCATTCGTGGACTGGTATTGGTAGCGGCGGTCGTGTTTGACGTTTACACAAGGAATATGCACGCGAAACAGGCGTAGAAGATAGGGTGAGTCATTTGCAGAAACAAAAAGTAAAGAAGATTAGGGAGATGAGTCATAACAATAGAATGTTTAACATCCGAGTGTTGGTACCTCTTCTGTTTTCTCTTGTAATCATTATGATTATAGGTATCGGCATATTGTACAACAACTCGACAAATTCAATCAAGAAAAGCTATAGCATATCTAACAATATTGCAGATATAAGAGATTACCTTATGCAAGCGACCCAAGACGGTGATAATTTTCTTGATAATGATGACGAAGAGTACATTAATACAGTCAAAGGTCATATATTTGCGATTTTTGACTTAGTAGAAGAAACACGCAGTCAAACAGATTCTCAGCTCATGTTAGGTTATTTAGATGCAATTCAAGTGGATATTGAGGATTATTTGAGTAAATTCAACTATTTTGTAACCATATTGGAATATCAAGATGAAACCACGAATTTTAGTGATAGTATCCTACCGATTGCAGAGAGTGTCAAGGCTAATGTGGATTTGGCAAGAGAACATACGAGGATTGAGCTAGAGAATACTCTAGATAAGAGCACGAGGTTATCTTTATTGGCAATCATACTCATTGCTGTTATTTCAGCAATATTTACATTGGGGCTTTCTATGACCATTAATAAATCTATGAAGGAGTTACTAACCAAGCTTGGAAAAATCACACAAACAGGTGATTTATCTATAAGAATTGAGCTCAAGAGTAAAAATGAATTTCAGGAAATCGGTCACTCCATTAATACTTTTATTGGGAGCTTAAGTGAAATTGTACAGGCGGTGAACGATTCTTCTAAGGAAGTCTTCGAACATTCTAATACAATCGAGGAACAGTTACATTCATTAGATTCAGATATACTGAATATGACGGATACATTAATGCAATTGTCTTCAGGTACACAACAAACCAGTGCTTCATCTCAAGAGATTAATGCACATATAGAAGAAATCGTATCCACGATGCACATTATTACAGAAGATATCAAAGAAGGTACTAGGCTTGCTCAAGCCAGTGACCAGCGTGCGTCAGAACTTGGCATACAGGTAACCAATAAAATTCATAGAGCACAAGAAGTTTATGAAAATACAAAAGGACAAATTTATCGTTCGCTTGAAAAATCTAAAGAGGTGGAAAAGATAGGTATGTTAACCCAAGCTATATTGGGTATCAGTGAACAGACCAATTTATTAAGCCTTAATGCGGCTATTGAGGCGGCAAGAGCAGGTGAAGCGGGTAAAGGTTTTGCTGTTGTAGCAGCCGAGATTAGGAAGTTGGCGGAGACTTCCAGTAAAAGCGCTAGTCAAATTCAACAAGTGTCTGATGTCATAGTAGGAACGGTGCAAGAAATGTCATTGGATATTGAGAAGATTATGTCATTCTTTGAAGAAGATGTTATGAAGGATTATCGAGATATGTATGAGGTTAGTGAACAATATAGTACAGATGCTGTGCAGTTTAAGTCTAAGCTTGAGCATGTTTTCAGTGCATTTAATAATGTGGACGGTGCAACCCACGAATTGTCCAACAGCATGGATGAAATCGCAGCAGCAATTACACAGAGTTCCAATGGTTTAGCGGATATGTCTATGAAGTCTGTAAGCATTAATGAAGAGTCTAGAGTGATTAGAGCTTCAAAAGAATTGTCCAATGATTCGATTGATGCACTAAGAGAAAAAATGTCTGTTTTTAAATGTTAGATGTGGAGTAGTTGTATAAGGATGAGAGAGCGTAAAATAGAAGTTCCGGTATTTAGAAGATGTTTCTAAAACACCGGAACTTTTGCATTGAAGGGATTGAGTAAAAAGGGGTCATGAAGATCTTTAAGCTAAAGGAATGGCTTTATTTGCTATACGTCTGAAGAAGAAGAAAGCAATAGCAACGGCACTCCAATTAATAATGACGATACCCCACCATACGCCGTATATGCCGATACCGAAATAGGTGCCTAGAAGTTGAAATAGGAAGAAAGGCATGAGAATTTGTCGATAGAGCCCGATGTAAACTGCAAAATTGGGTTTTTTAATGCCTTGTAAGACTGAAATGATGGCATTTAGTATAACATAGGTCGGTAGAGCTAAAGCCTCGATGCGTAAGTAGCTTGTACCGGATGAAACAACAAGAGGGTCGTCATTAAATATACTAATGGCATAAGGTGCAAAAATGAAAATAAATATAGCGCCGATAACCATAATCGCAACACCAATCCAGACGGATTTACTTAAGACTTCGTAGATGCGTGTGATTTTTTTTGCTCCATAGTTTTGTCCGGTAATTGTTAAAGTGGCTACATTAAGTCCAAGAGCAGGGAGTAAAGCCAACTGCTCGACTCTGACGGCAGCACCAAAAGCAGCTATTGTGGCGGCATTGTCATAATAAAGAATAAAATAATTGATGACAAAAACACCAATAGCAATGGTTGCCATATTAAGACTGGCAGGCATACCTTGCTTAAAAAGGTTGATGATAGTGGATGCCGATAAGTGTTCAGTTTTGAAAGTTTTAAAGTTGAATAGAGGACTTTTAAAGACTCTATATGTGAGATATACAGTACCTAAGAATTGTACCACTACTGTAGCAAGGGCAATACCAACCACACCCATTTTGGGTATCCCAAACCAACCAAATATGAAAAGTGGGTCCAAAATTAGATTCATAAAAAATCCGAAAATCAAGAAATTGCGATAGCTCTTGGTGTCCCCTTGAGCATTGAGTATACCGTTTAGAATAAAACTAAGTATAAAAAAGCTGGCACCAAAGAATATAGTCTGCGTATAAGAAATACCTAATACCATAGACGGACCGGAGGCTCCGGTTAGGGCAAACAAATAGGTCGATAGCATAAAGCCTATTAGTCCAAGAGCCAAGCTGACAAAGACACCTGAAAGAAGGGCGTTATAAGCAAGCTTGTGAAACTCACCTTGTGCATTTTCTCCTAAAGCAATAGAGGATAGAGTGGTGGTGCCACTGCCTATACCGGAACTTAA
>NZ_JCBCDA010000072.1:0-29057 GCF_059865615.1 Petrocella sp.
AGGGTCCCATGAAAACCCTTCCACTGGATATATGACTACGGTCTAAGATAAATATGAAAACAGGTTTCTAAGTGAGTATCGCTTGAATCCTGTTTTTTTTATATATGGTTAAAGGGTCAAAACTAAGTTTCACTAAATTCGCCTACCATATGTAGATTACGTTGATACATTCATAACTACATATGGTAGGTGAAAGTTCAACTATATAGTTTTGACGCCTTAACCATATATTGTATTAAATACTATTATGATACAAATGTATTTTTTAGAGGGGTCCCATGAAAACCCTTCCACAGACTGTATGATTACGGTCTCCGATTGGTGCATCCATGCACCAAAAGTCGACGGTCAGCATCCATGCTGACTTGCTCCACCATACAGACCTGCTTCCAGGAACTTCATGGTCGGTGTTGGCTACTTTGGTATTACTGTTAGCCTTAACTAGTCATATGGCATATACAATATTACTTTGTGATGTTTATCCGAAGTAAAACTAATAAAAAACCTGATCTAAGGAAATAAGGCTTAGAAATAAATAATAATCATAAACCCTTTTTCTTTTTCTAATGGGTTGCATTTCCAATCGTGCTCGACTATAATTGTAATTAACTGATAATTAATTTCAATTACCATATCTTTTACTATATATTTAACTGGATTTATCAATAATCTTTCGACTTGACGTAGTCGGACAATATTTTACTTTAGGAGGTACGAGCATGAAACAAGAACTATCTATCGTTTTATCTGGCGAAGCCGGACAAGGCCTTCAAACCTTAGAAGATTTTTTGGTTAAGGCCATTTCAAAATCATATTATGTATTTGCTACTCAAGAAGTCATGAGCCGCGTAAGAGGCGGTAACAACACTTTGGAAATTCGTATTAGCAACGCTCCTGTTGCTGCTTATAGGTCACATATCGATTTCCTCTATCTGCTCAACAATCATAGCTTTTATCGTGTTACAAAAAGAGTTTCTGATGATTCTAAGATTTTTGGTGAAGAAGATTTTCTTAGTAATGAAGAACGGGACCAATTAGTTGGTACTTTTGTGCCTTTTACACTGAATGATTATGCGACGGAAGCAGGAAGTGTTCTTTTTGGTAATACAGTACTGTTTGGCCATATTGCCGGTATGCTGGCTCTAGATCAGGATTATTGTCACGCTTTAATTAATGAGCGCTTTTCACACAAGAATGATAAAGTCCAAAATGGTAATATTGAAGCCTTTAAGACCGGTTATGAACTGGGACAGGCTTATCAAGAGCATCATGATTTGCAGACCCGAGACGATGAACCCCTTATGGTACTCTCCGGTAATGAAGCTCTTGGCATTGGCGCTCTTGGCGGTGGATGCAATTTCATATCGGCTTATCCTATGTCCCCAGGTACCGGTTTACTCACCTATTTGGCTGGCAAATCCAATGACTTCGGTATTTTTGTAGAACAAGCTGAAGATGAAATTGCGGCCCTTAACATGAACATTGGCGCTTGGTATGCCGGTGCAAGAGCTTTGACCACGACCTCTGGTGGCGGATTTGCCCTTATGGAAGAAGCCGTGAGTTTATCCGGTATTACAGAAATACCATGTGTTGCACATATCGCACAAAGACCTGGTCCGGGTACAGGTTTACCTACAAGAACCGCTCAGGAAGACTTAAACTTAGCGGTCTATGCCGGTCATGGTGAATTCCCCCGTATAATATTCTCACCCGGACATATGAGAGATGCTGTAGAACTGGCTCAAAAAGCCTTCTACTTTGCTGATAAATATCAAGTGCCTACTTTTTTATTAACAGATCAATTCTTAGTAGACTCCAAATTCCAGATGGCACCTTTTGAGTTGGATGCAAAATACCTGGAATCTTCGATTGTTAAAAGTACAGAAGATTATAAAAGATATACCCTAACAGAAGATGGTCTTTCTCCTAGATCCATTCCGGGTTTTGGCGACGGACTGGTCAAGTGTGATAGTGATGAACATGTTGAAGAAGGTACCATCACCGAATCTTTTGATGTTAGGATTCAAATGAATGAAAAACGTTTATCTAAAAAAGACTTACTTATGGCAGACTATCAGTACCCTGAATTAATCGGTCCAGAGTCTTATAAGAAGCTCATTGTCGGTTGGGGTTCAACTTATGGTGTTCTCAAAGAATATGTAGACCAGTACGGTGATGGTGAAACCGCTTATTTATATATAAAGCAACCTTTCCCACTCCATCAAGATATTAAAAAATACTTTGATCAAGCAGATACCATCATCAACGTCGAGAACAATGCATCGGCTCAATTCTCCAAAATCCTTTTATTAGAACTTGGCGTTACCGTGGACCATAATCTATTAAAATACAATGGCGAACCTTTTTCTATTGAAGAAGTTGTTGCCTATATGAAGGAGGTATAATCATGAAGCATTTTGAAATGGATCAATCAACAGATATAGCATGGTGCCCCGGTTGTGGGAATTTCTCTATCCGTAAGGTCTTAATAGAAACCCTGCAAGAAATGGACTTAAATCCAACCCAAGTGGTCATGGCCTCCGGTATCGGTCAAGCGGCTAAAATGCCCCAATACATTAATACCAATTATTTCAACGGTCTTCATGGTAGAGGTCTACCGGTAGCCGTCGCTATAAAAGCAGCCAACCCACATCTAACGGTCATTGCAGAAGGCGGTGACGGGGATATGTATGGTGAAGGCGGTAACCATTTTATCCACAATGTCAGGCGTAATCCGGATATTGTTCACATCGTCCATGACAACATGGTCTATGGCTTAACTAAAGGACAAGCGGCACCGACCAGTCCCTTAGAATTCAAGACCCCTGTCCAAGTCAACGGTGTCATCAACGACCCTATTAATCCTTTACCTGTAGCCATGACCCTTGGTGCTACTTTTGTTGCCAGAGCTTTCTCCGGTGACATGGAAGGACTTAAGAAAATACTAAAGGCCGCTTTTAATCATGAAGGCTATGCCCTCGTTGATGTTCTTCATCCCTGTGTTACTTTTAATAAGATCAATACATTTAAGTGGTATAAAGAACATAGTTATCCACTAGAAGAAGGTTATGACCCAAGTGATTTTGAGTTAGCCATGAAAAAAGCCTTAGACACAGAGAAATTCGCATTAGGTGTCATTTATCAGAATAAAAACAAAGTATCTTTCAACAATCGTACTTGGTTATATCAACAAGATGCTACACCGATTGTTCAGCGTAAAAGAGACATCGACAAAGTTAATGCTCTACTGAAAATAGAAGCATAAAACAAGAAAGAAGCCGCCAAAAGTTTATGGGTGGCTTCTTTTTTCTATGATGGCATTTAAACATTAACGAAGGAGCCTACGATTATGACTACTAGAATCTAATTTAACCGAAAGAACTGTCCTTCTAAAATTAAGATGATTTTCTTGCTTTAATATCAACAAATAAAATAGATGGTATAACATCTGATTTTATTTCTGTTTCAAATCTAAAAGTAATTACTTTGGTTTCTTTTTTTATATCTGTATTTATTTCTATACTGTTTGTACTGTCATTAATATACTTACTCTCAAAAGTGATTTTTCCATCAGCCAAAATAATAAGTTTGCTATTGGGTTTGATTTTAGTGTTGTCATCAAATCCGAAAATTCCACTTATATTATCAACCTGACCCTTTATAATTGTATAATCAAGAGAAGAATAGCCTCTTTTGTCTAATCCATCTATTGTAATTCTATTTGACCCCAACCCTTGATTATACACCTTTCCTTCAAGTTAGAATTTGTTGTTAAAACTTTCTGATTCATCTGAATTAACAGAATAATTAAACATTAAATCCGCCAACTTTTTAGATTTTATTCTTACAATTCAGCCTTTTTCATTAATTTAGTATAAAAAACTTGTGTCAACTGACCATTACAACTTTTATTAAGTTATCATTTCATGCTATAACTTACTTTTTCTTTCAAGCATAAGTATAACTCCAAACACAATAATGATAAAACTCAGGATATAGCCTAAACTAATTGGTCTATATAGTTCACCTGTTAAGCTATTATACATGTTGATACTATATAATCCAGTTGCCAATACACATGAAGAAAGCAGGATTATACCCGATAAAAAAATGAAACAGTTCTCTTTATTAAATTTCATAATCCCCTCCTATGCGACGCAAGCGTCATCATACTTTATTAAGATTCAGTTTAACCCATTTAACTCCCCGCGTAAAGCTATGAATTTTTTTATTTTCTAATAGCGAAAACTCTGTAAGCTTTATACAAAGCTTACTACTTGTATTCCATTTTCTTATATGCTTATATATCAACTACTAGTAAAAAGAAAGCCTTCACCTGAAAGATCTAACTAGCCACCAACCAGTTCTTTATTAAAGCTAATTGTATTTACCACACTTTCGAGTACAAACATTGCAGTATACTTACGTCTACTAATATATCAATATAAATCCTGATAATTGTGTCTTTTGTGTGTTCTTTTACAGATGTTATTGACTATTTAAATAGTATCAGCAAAGACAGCCGGTAAAATGGCCTTTTTTTATTTTGCTTTTTATTAGTATTTTAGTTGTTTAACACTATTATATTTGCTTTTTATTGTTGGAATGTAGGAACGCTTGTTTTTAGTAGATGAGATTAAATGGCTTACGTTTATATTATCAATCACAATTGAATATTATTTTTAACAATAGATGGATTAAACTATTATTTCATATATGAGTTTGAGGGAATTTATACAACCTTTTTTGAGTAATGTCGAGAACATAGCAAAGTCAATCATCAGGGCACTGGACCACTGATTATATAAAATCTTTAGTGATAGATAAAATATTAACAAGCAGATACTGTTTATATAAATTTTTTCTTTGTTATTGGATACTAATTCGTTTTTATTTTTTGAACCTTTGTTGTTAAGATGGCTGTCATCCAAATTAACATGTATCTCTCTTGCTTTTTTATACCGAATATACTATATTAGTATAAAGAGGTGATGATTTGAAATACAATAATGAACATATATTTGAGTTAATACTGGACAACACAAAGACACTATTAAATGAAAAAGGCGTCAAGGGATGGAGTATGGATCAGTTGGCTATGGCTTCCGGCCTTGCCAAGAATACACTTTATAAGATTATTGGTTCAAAAAAAGAAGCCGTTTTGAGCGTTATCTATAGAGATATGGATGAATTACAACATCATCTAAAAAAGAGATTGAAAACAGAAGCTGATACCATTATGATTGAAGACTTAATTGATACCTTTCTTCTGACCTTTTCCAACTTACACGGAAAATACTTAAAAGAAGTCTTAATAGAATTTCCCGGAAACGGACCACGTATTGAGAATCAGATTAATGAAATGCGATGGCTTCTAGCTGAACTATTTGAGTTAGTGAGAGAACGTAGTCATCTAAGAGCTGATATTGATGTTGAATTACTCTTTAATTGTTTGCGCGGCATTAGTACAGAATTTATCCGTTTAGGTTATACCGGTGAGCGTTTTGTAGAAAAAAGTAAAACTGCATATGGTTATTTATTAAAAGGTATCTGCGAATAGGAGGCGTACCATGAAGTGGAAAAAAATAACGAAGGTGCTTATTGTTTTTGCCGTAATCGCCTCCATTATTGCTATTATTGTTGTACAAAGAAATCAAACCAAGTTAAAGAAAATGGTTGAAGAAACTGAATCCATTATTCCAGTTACCATTATGCCCATAGAAATAACTGTATATGAGGAAGTCCTATCCTATATTGGCGCCGTTCAATCCGATGGCATACAATCATTAAGCTTTAAAAGTCCTGGTAAGATAAAGACAATCCATGTTAAAGAAGGTGACCTTATAGGAGCAGGTGAAACATTGATTACGCTGGATACTGTCGATATCACTTATGAGCTTGATGGGGCTAGGCAAGCCATGGAAGGCGCTTATGCTCAGTATCAGCTGGCAAAAAAAGGCCCAACACCTCAAGAGGTTAAACAAGCACGTCTGGCACTTGAAAAAGCTAAAGAAGTCTATGACTTTAAATTAAATACCTTAGGTGAAATGAAGCTACTTTATGATGAAGGTATTTTATCAAAAAAGGATTATGATCAAGTGGTTCTTGACACAACAATGGCTCAAAATGATTATGAGACCGCCAATCAAGCTTATATAACCGTCATGGAAGGAACGGATCCATCACTGTTGGATCTATACTATAGCCGGTACCAACAAGCCAAAATCATGTATGATCAAAAAGCAGCCTTAATTGAAGATGCATCCCTTATATCTTCAATTACCGGTACCGTGGTCAGTCTGCCCTATGAAGTTAACACTTTAGTTCCTGCAGGCCAACCGGTGATTCACATTCGAAAAGATGGAGCCGTCGTAGCCCTTGGGATCACCCAGGAAGACTACGCGAAAATTGAACTAGGCGACAATGTCCGCATTTTGAAAAATACAAAAACAATGGATGGCGTGGTTTCTAGAAAATCCAATATCCCTGATTTGACCACCCACCTCTACCAACTAGAGGTATCACTAAATGAGCAAGATTTTCTTATGGGTGAGATTGTTGAATGTGAGATTATAGTTGGCCAAAAAGAAGGTATATTGATTCCAATAGAATCCGTTATCGTAGATGGAGAGACATACGTTTATGTTCAAGTGGTCCATGAGGCACGTCGCAAGAATATCATTATTGAAGAAATACTAGATGATCACATCATGGTATCCGGCTTGGATGTGGGTGATGCATTGATTCTTCAAAATATAAAAAAAATTAAGGATGGAACAATTATTTCAGTAGTAAATGAGGTGAAAGACGATGATTAAATCGGTTATTGTTAATCGTAAAATTTTGCTTCTTTTTATTCTGCTTATTATACTACTTGGCATATACAGCTATTATCATATGCCAAAACAGGAGTCACCAAACGTCACACCCTTTGTTGCAATTATTACAACGATTTATCCCGGTGCTTCTCAAGAAAATGTGGATAACCTTGTTACAAGTAAAATAGAAAAGGAAATCAAAACCATTGAAGGTTATAGTTTCAGTATCTCTTACTCAAACAACAGCGTCTCTACCATTGTCCTCCAAATTGAGTATGGTAAAGATATTGATAAAGTTTGGGCAGATTTAGGTACAAAAATGCAGCAATTACAGTCTGATTTGCCACCTGAATGTCATGATATTCAAGTTGCAACCAATTTAGCTGAGACCACCGGTCTCATTATTGCTTTATCCGGTGGTGATTATACTTATGAGGAACTTGGTGAATACGGTGAACTGATTATAAAACGCCTAGCAGACATTCAAGGGGTTACACGTTTTGAACTCATGGGTGAGATTGCTCGTGAGGTTCAAGTGACTGTCGATTATAGGCAATTCAACCGTCTTGGTCTGTCTTATCAGGACTTATTGGAACTTCTTAGAAGTCAAAATCTAGAAATACCTTCCGGCCTTATAGAAAATGAATCCAGTAAAATCGCTCTAAATATAACCGGTTCCTTCGAATCATTGACTGAAATAGAAAACATCGTCATCGGTATGTCGGATGTAGATTACTCTGTTCTTCGTCTTAAAGATATAGCAAGCGTTGATATGGTTGAGCGGGAAAACGAGATTCACTATAAAGACAATGGCCAAAATGCCATTTTGCTTAGTGGTTACTTTAAACAAGATGAAAATGTATTAATTATTGGTAAGGATGTTCGAGCTACGATTGAAGCCATTAAGAAGGACATGCCTGAGGATTTATTATTTAATGAAGTCATCTTTCAACCAGAGGATGTTAATGTTTCCTTAAATGAGTTTATGCTGAACCTACTACAAGGTATTATCCTGGTTATACTGGTTGTCTTTATTGGTATGGGCTTTAGAAATGCCATCATCGTATCAACGGCTATCCCACTTGCCATCATTATGACTTTTATTGTTATGCCTATTGTAGACACACCCATTCATCAAGTGTCCATTATTGCTTTAATCGTTGCACTTGGTATGCTTGTTGACAATGCAATCGTTGTAAGTGATTCAATTCAGAATAAATTGGACGAAGGTATGGATAGACTGATGGCCTGTGAAACCGGTGCAAAAGAAGTCCTCATACCCATTTTCACTTCTACCTTAACCACCATTGCAACCCTTTCACCCTTATTATTTTTGAACTCCATTGTAGGTGATTATATACTCGGATTACCTTTGGTGGTGATTATAGCTTTAATATCCTCCTTTATTATTGCGGTATTTGTTACACCGGTACTGGCTTATATGTTTTTTAAGCCCAGCAAAAATAGAAAAGAACATGCCCATTCAAGATTCGGGTATAAGATGTTAGACCGTATGATGCACCATAAAATCTTAAGTGTCCTAAGTGTTATTGCTATCATTGCTTTGCTAGGGAGTACACTGCTCTTCTTGGAAGTTATTTTTTTCCCAAAAGCAGATAAGAATATTATGTATGTAGATATCGTCTCCGAAAAAATTATTGATTTGGAAACAACAGAAACCATTTCCGATCAAGTAGAGGCCCTATTAGCTCATGAAAAAGGGGTTATCTCCTACACCACAGCCATTGGTGGTGGCATACCCAAGTTCTTCACAGCCATGAACATCTATACCCAACTGCCTCAAAACGCCCAGATTATGTTTCGAGTGGACCTTAGTCAAACCCCTTATAGCAAAAATACGCCATACGCTGAATACCTTCAATCAAAAATCGATGAACGACTTTTAGGCGGCAAAGCCACTGTTAAAGAGCTAGAAAATGCTTTTCCCAGCGAAGCGCCGATTGCGCTTCGCTTTACCGGCAGTGATTTTGATACAATCTATGATACTGTTTCTGAAGTGAAATCATTACTAGAAAGTATTGAAGGCACCAAAAATATTCGAACTGACTATGATGGAAAAAAACTGGAATATGAAATCAAATTAAATCAAAATGAACTCTCCTATTTAGGACTATTAAAATACGATGTTCTCAATGAGGTTAGTATCGCCCTAAGGGGACGGGAAGCTTCCACATATAGAAGTGGGGGGAAAGAATACGATATTCGCCTTAGAGGTAATGGTAGACAACTTGGTGATATTGAAAACCTTATGATAAAATCCAGTGTAAGTGGTCATAAATATTTATTAAAAGACATTGGAACTATTGAATTGGTTGAAAAACAACCCACTATAAAAAAATATAAGGGTGAATATTCCATCTCCTTATATAGCGATATCTATCTAGGTTATCAGAGGGCTCTCATTCTTGAAGACCTATACCTAAAGCTTTCAAATGTAGATTTCAAAGATGTAACTTATAGTTTTGATGGTGAAGCTGAATTGATTAAGGAGAATTTTGGAAGTGCAGGCAGTGCTGCTGTATTTGCTGTTTTTGCCATTTACCTGATTCTATTATTCCAGTTCAAAGATATGCGACAACCCTTTATTGTTCTGATTACCGTACCTTTATCCTCTGCAGGTGCACTTTTCGGACTGTTTCTTATGAATCAGCCCATCTCTTTTACAGGGCTTATTGGTATTATTAGTTTAATCGGTATCGTAGTCAATAACGCTATTGTATTGATTGATTATATTAACATTAAATGTAGAGAAGGAAATAGCATAGAAGAAGCTGCAAAAGAGGCCTCTGGCATTCGTTTACGCCCTATTGTGCTTTCTACTATTACTACCATTTCCGGACTCATACCTTTGTTACTGTCCAATAGTGAGTTGTTTAAACCTATGGCTGTAGCACTGGTTTTTGGCCTACTGGTATCGACGTTACTGACTTTGGTTTTTATACCACTCATGTATGCCATCCTAATACCTGAGAATTACGTTGACCCTAAAAAATGATGACTGGACTTCATTCTTTTTTCATTTTCATTATAGATAAACAAGAAAGCCAACTTAAAGCTATCGATAAAGCGGACGGTCTTGCTACCTTGAAGTTTGACGTTTGACTTATAACAGGATTTTAGGTTATAGTTTGGATTTATTCTTTATACGACCTTCGTTGTCCAGTCTTCAACATTCCAAACGTCTGTTACCCAATCTTGATAAAATTCAGGTTCATGACTCACCAAGATAATAGTGCCTTTAAAATCTATTAAAGCTTGCTTAAGAGAGGCTTTTGCAGCCACATCCAAATGGTTGGTTGGCTCATCAAGCACTAACCAGTTCAATTCTTCCAACATAAGCTTACATAACCTTACCTTAGCGTTTTCACCACCGCTTAGCACCATCATTTTACTGGTTATATGCTCTGTGGTTAAACCACATCTGGCTAATGCAGCTCTTACTTCTGCATTGGTCATCGACGGATAGCTTGACCATATTTCTTCAAGGGCGGTGTTATCCGTGTTTCTTATTGCCTCTTGTTCAAAATAACCTGGCGACAAATAATCTCCAAGAATCACTTTACCTCCAACAGGCTTTAGTTTGCCCAGTAGCGTTTTTAGTAAAGTGGATTTGCCAAGTCCATTGACACCCTTGATGGCAATCTTCTGTCCTCGTTCTAATTGTATATTTAGAGGAGAAGTTAGGGGCGCATCATAGCCGATTATCAAATCTTGAGCCTCAATAACGAACTTACTTGAAGCTCTAGTATCCTTGAAAGCAAAATTAGGCTTTACTTTTTCTTTAACCAACTCGATCACATCCATTTTATCCAACTTCTTCTGACGGGACTTGGCCATATTGGATGTGGCTACTCTGGCTTTATTTCTTGCAACAAAATCCTCCAATTTTTTGATTTCTTTTTGTTGTTTATCATAGGCTTGTTCAACTTGACGTTTTTTCAAATCATACATACGAATAAAGTTCTCATAGTCGCCAACGTATCTTGTCAAATCAGCACCTTCAACGTGGTATATAATGTTAGTAACCGCATTCATAAAAGGCACATCATGAGAAACAAGAATAAATGCGTTCTCATAATTGATTAAATAATTTTTTAGCCATTCAATGTGCTCTACATCCAGATAGTTAGTAGGCTCATCCAGTATGAGAATCATAGGTGCTTCAAGCAACAATTTCGTTAATAAGACTTTTGTCCGTTGTCCACCGCTTAATTCGTCTACTAATTTATCAAGTCCTATATTACCAAGGCCCAGGCCGTTGGCTATGGATTCAATCTTAGAGTCTATGATATAGAAACCATGGTGCTCCAAATCATGTTGGATTTCCGAAACATCTTCCATCATTTCAACCAGTTCATCTTCAGATGCATCACCCATCTTTTCATAAATAGACAACATTTCCTCTTCCATTTCATACATATGTTTGAAGGCCATACGCAAAACATCTCTTATGGTTTGACCTTTTTCAAGTAGAGTATGCTGATCTAAATAACCGGTTGTAATCCGTTTACACCATTCAATCTTACCTTCATCTGGCATAAGTTTCCCAGTGATAATGTTAAGAAAAGTTGATTTCCCTTCACCGTTGGCACCCACAAGTCCTACATGTTCACCTTTTAAGAGTCTAAATGATGCGTCTTCTAATATTTTTCTGCCACCAAAATCATGGCTGACATTTTCCACTGTTAATATACTCATTACTTACTCCTATTTCTATTTACACCGTAACATCCCCTTTTGGATGTTTGCGTTTATGCCACATTATTTTTGTAATAGCCGCCAAAAAATAGCCGCCGATTGATACCAGTATAATCGTCGCTCCGGATGGAATATTGACGTAATATGAAAGACTTAACCCCATCAAACTAAAGATGATACCGAATAAAACGGACAAACCCATCATCCATTTAAGTTGATAGGTGAATAGTTTTGCTACGGTTGGGGGTATGGTTAATAAGGCCAAAGATAATATGACACCTACTACCTTGATTAGTATAACAATGCTTAAGGCAATTAATACATATAGTACCGTCTCCAGTAAAATCACCTTAACGCCCATTATTTTAGCATACTCTTCATCAAAAAGATAGAGCTTCCAATAATTAAACAAAGGCAAGATTATAAATAGTATGATTAATGTTAATATAATCATGAGTCGAATATACGTTTGATTAACAGCTAAAATATCTCCAAAAAGATAAGATGTCATGTCTGGTGGATAACCTGGTGTTAATGCTACAAAGAAAATACCAAGTGCCATTCCCGCTGACCAAAACATACTCACGATGGTGTCTGCGTTATTTTTTGTTTTTCTTTGTATGACACCAACACTAACCGAGGTTATGGTGGCAAAAAGTAGCCCACCAATGATCGGTTCAATAGCCAAAAAATAACCTAAGCCAATGCCACCAAAAGAAGCATGAGCAATGCCACCACTCATGCTAACCAAACGCTTTTCAACAATAATTGTTCCCATGATACCGCAGATTAAACTGGTTAAGATTGCTGCCATTAATGCGTTTTGCATATAATTGTATTTGAGTATGGCTTCAATCATTTTTTTGCTCCTTTTCCAATCAGTAATTCCTTTTGTATTTTTTCACCTTCAATAAACCAATCGATAGGGCATGTATCCATGGCTTCCGCCGTTTTACCATCTTTAACCTGATTATGAAGATGAACAGTTTTATTGATATAGATAACTCTATCTAGATATGGCCACATAAGCGCTGTATCATGGGTAATCATAATCACCGTCATGTTTTTATTTAGTTCTTTCAGCATTCTGTATATGCTCTCTTTGGTCTTTTCATCTACACTGGCTGTCGGTTCATCTAAAATCAGAATATTCGGATGGTTCATAAGGGCTCTCGCAATAAGCACCCTTTGCATTTGCCCACCGGAAAGCTGACCTATCTGTCGCTTACTCAGGTGCTCAATCTTTAAGCGTTTCATCACCATCATAGCATGATTTTTATCATGCTCATTAAATCGATGTCCAATCTTGATGGTTCTTGGCAGATGACCCATCAAGATGACTTCCAAAACTGTAATCGGGAATTGACGGTCAAAGGTGGTCATCTGTGGAACATAACCAATCACATCCTGATTATCTACAGTTATTGTCCCCACAGCAGGCTCAATAAGACCTAATATGGCTTTGATCAAGGTTGTCTTTCCACCACCATTAGGTCCAATAATCCCTAAAAACTCATTTTCTTTGATATCAAAAGTAACGTCTTTTAAAGCGGTTACTTGGTCATACTTAACTTCCAAATTATGAATGTGTATGCCTGACATACTGTCACCTCTATTTTAATACTGCTTTAAAAACATCAATAAGACTTTTTAAACTACCTAAATAGTCTTTTGATAATGGCTCAAAAACCATGGTACTACCACCGATTTCATCCGCTAATGTTTTTGCTTGTTGATTGTCAAATTCTTTTTGATACAATACAACTTTAATATTATTTGCTTTAGCAAATTCAATGATTTCACCTAATCTTCTGGCTGTCGTTGCTTTCCCGTCTTCTTCTATGGCAACCATTTCAAGGTCATAGTCATCCGCAAAATAACCCAGAGATGGGTGCATAATTATAAATTTCTTATTTGATACTGTTGTCATGAATCCTTGAATCTGCTCATCTAAAGCTGTTAGTTCTTGAATATAGGCTTTAGCGTTTTCCTCAAAAATCTGAATACTGTCAGAATCAAAGGCTATGAGTTCATCTCGTATGGCTTCTATCATAACTACGACACGTTTGGGTGACATCCACATATGAGGATCTCTACCTTCATGACTATGTTCATGGTCCTTTTCGTCCTCATGTTCATCTTCATGGCCGTGATCGTGGTCTTCTTCATGTATATGATTATCTTCATAGTCTTCAAAATACATAGCCGAATATACCAAATCCACTACTTCATCCAAATGAACCACTTTTAGATTTTCATTTAACGCTGTCATGTTGGGCAATATGTTGGCCACTTCTGAACCCATACCAACGCTGAAATAAATCTGGGATTCAGCAAGTGCATTCATTTCTTTGGGGGAAGGCTGATAATTGCTTTCACTTGAACCTGGTGGTAATAAGACATTGACAGATACAAGGTCACCACCCACTTGCTCAACAAAGTCACCTATGGGTCCTATGGGTACAGATACCTTGATTGGCTCTAAAACAACTGCTACTTCCTCCGTTACTTCTGCTGGTTCATTCGTTTCATTTTTAATATCAGATTCTGTTTCTTTAGGTCCACAACCCACAAATAATAAAGTGAATAGACTTAATAGTATAAGTGATTTAATAGTTTTCATTTCAACATCCTCCTTGTTGCAAATCATTTGCATTTGTATTTAATGATACCATAGGATAATGAAATGTCAATTTATTATTATAATCTTCTTTTATAATCTTCATATCCAAAATCTTTAAGAATCCTGATGCCTTCATTATTGGCCAAAGCAATCGAGGGTAGATTCACGCCATTAAAAGTATTGTTCTTGACCATGGTGTAATGAGCCATATCTGTAAAGACCAAACGATCTCCGATTTCTAAGGGTTTTTCGAAAGCATAATCACCAACAATATCTCCGGCCAAACAGGTTAATCCACCTAAGCGATATATATAAGGTAATTCACCTGGTTTCTTGGCGCCTATGATTTCCGGACGATAAGGCATCTCGATGACATCCGGCATATGACATGCCGCTGAAGCATCAATAATAGCCAAATCCATCTGATTATTTATAAGGTCCATCACTTCCGTTACTAAAAAACCGGTATTTAAAGCAATGGCTTCTCCTGGCTCAAGATAGACTTGAACATCATAAGCAGACTTAATTCTATTTACAACCTTAATCAAGCGATCTACATCATAATCCGCTCTGGTAATATGATGACCGCCACCAAAATTAATCCATTTCATTTGATGAAAATACTTGCCAAACTTGGCTTCAACCACTTCCATAGTACGCTCTAAAGTGTCTGAGTTTTGTTCACACATGGTATGAAAATGAAGACCATCGATACCTTCTAATTGATCCGGTTCAAACTGGGATAATGTCACACCTAATCTTGAACCGATATAGCAAGGATCATAGATAGGTGTTTTAATCTCAGAGTATTCAGGATTAATACGAATACCACATTCAATTTTTTTGTGGTTAACAGACATAACTTTATCTTTATAACGACGCCACTGGTCAAAGGAATTAAATACAATATGATCACAAATGGATAAGATTTCATCCATTTCTTTTTCCTTATATGCCGGTGCATAAATATGCACCTCTTTGCCCATTTCTTCATGGCCTAACCGAGCCTCATTTAATGCGCTGGATGTTATACCCGCAAGCACTTTCCCAATCTGTGGAAAAGTGGCATACATAGAAAATCCCTTAAGTGCTAAAAGTATCTTACACCCTGTCTCCTCTTGTACTTGGGCAAGTACATCCAGATTTTTCTGAAGCAAACGTTCATCTACTACGTAACAAGGTGTCGGAACCTGATTAAAGTCGATATTTATATGGATTTCTTTGTTCATATCTTTGTTCTCATCCATATTAATCTACCAATGTAGGGTTAAAGTCTTCTAACCATGGAAGACCTTGTTTACTCAGTTCCTCCATGAATGGATCCGGATCCATTTCTTCAACATTATAAACACCTGGCTTTTTCCATTTACCTTCAAGCAAAAGCTTGGCCCCAATCATCGCCGGTACCCCAGTTGTATAGGATATGGCTTGTGATCCGACTTCTGCAAAGCAAGCCTCATGATCACATACATTATAAACATAATAGGTCTTAGGTTGACCGTCTTTTATTCCTGTGAAAATACAACCGATATTGGTTTTACCTTTTGTTCGTGGACCTAAGCTAGCAGGATCCGGTAATATGGCCTTTAAAAATTGTAAAGGCTGAATTTCCATGCCTTCATACATAATCGGTTTTATAGACGTCATGCCTACATTTTCAAGAACATTTAAGTGGGTGATATATTTCTCTGAAAAAGTCATGAAAAATCGAATTTTCTTAAGACCTTTAATATTTTGGGTCAGAGATTCCAACTCTTCATGGTATAGAAGGTACATGTCTTTATCCCCAATTTGAGGAAAGTTATAGACACGTTTGATTTCAAGAGGTTCTGTTTCAACCCATTCTCCTTGTTCCCAATATCTACCTCTGGCTGTGATTTCTCTAATGTTTATCTCAGGATTGAAATTGGTTGCAAAAGGATAGCCGTGATCACCAGCATTGGCATCTAGAATATCAATCGTATGTATCTCATCAAAATAATGCTTCATGGCATAAGCTGAGAAAACACCGGTAACACCAGGATCAAAACCGCTACCTAATATGGCTGTAAGACCTGCTTTTTCAAATTTTTCTCTATAGGCCCATTGCCATTTGTATTCGAATTTTGGTATGTCCAGCGGTTCATAGTTGGCTGTATCAAGATAATGAACACTGGTAGCAAGACAAGCATCCATGATGGTTAAGTCTTGGTAAGGCAATGCTACGTTTAAAACCATATCCGGTTTATATGCATTGATCAGCTCTATTAATGCTTCTGTATCATCTGCATCTATTTGTGCTGTTGTAATCTTTGTTTTACCACCGTCTAGAACAGCCTTCATTGCGTCGCATTTTGATTTTGTACGACTGGCAATACATATTTCCTCAAATACTTCAGGGTTTTGACAGCATTTATGTACAACCACATTGGCAACACCGCCAGCACCAATTATTAAGACTTTTCCCATTTTATTACCTCCTGTTTTACTTTCAAATTTAGTCAACCCTCTAAGCTTTTATCCTTGGAGGGTTGAGTTAGATTATGGTTGTCTTTCATTATAAGTCTATCTTTCGTAGTAAGTATACCCTCTTAAGCCATTGTCAAAGGAGAGCATGATTTCCTTTCGGTCACTTGGCGTCATTAAGCCTTCTCTTATGGCCTCTTCCGCAGTTTCTCTAAAATTCGCTCGCATTTGCTTTACATCAAACTCCACATAAGATAGTACGTCTTCTACACTATCCCCTTGAATCTCCTTAATCAGTTCAAAGCTACCATCTTTGTTAATACGAACACTAATGACATTGGTGTCTCCGAATAGATTATGTAAGTCTCCTAGTGTTTCTTGATAGGCACCAACTAAAAAAATTCCTAAATAGTATTCATCTTTTTGCAACTCGTGAAGGGGTAATGTGGATCTTTCATCATGTAGGTCAATAAATCTATCAATCTTACCATCACAATCACAGGTAATATCTGCAATAACGGCGTTTCGCTTCGGCAGTTCAAGCAATCTATGAATGGGCATAACGGGAAATAACTGATCGATGGCCCAACTGTCAGGGATTGACTGAAAGACTGAGAAGTTGCAATAATAAATATCTGCAATCGCACTTTCAATGTCTTCAAGTTCCGGTGGTGCAAATTTCAACTTCTTTTTAGCCTTGGCGATTTGATGAATCGTATTCCAAAAAATCTTTTCAGAGAAAGAACGATCCCGCAGACTAATCCGGCCATGTTTAAACATATCTTTAATCTCATCTCTATAGTAAAGCGCATCGTTATAACATTCTTGAATATTTTTATGATTAATGCTCTTATTCACTTCATATAGATTTCTAATTTGTTCCGGCAAGGATTCGTCCAATTTTTCTGGAATCTCATACTCTTCAAAAACAGCCACATCCAGTACATTGAAAAGTAAAATAGAATAATATGCAACCAATGCACGTCCTGATTCGGTAATGATTATCGGATGGGGTGTTTCTCTTTGATCCATAACACGCATAACCGCTTCTACCACGTCCATACAATATTCATCTACTGTATAGTTTCTACTGTTGGTATAATTGGTACTGGAACCGTCATAATCGATGGCCAACCCTCCGCCTAGATCTAGGTAGCCCATGGTAGCGCCTTCATTCACCAATTCAGCATAGACCCTTGCAGCTTCAAGTACAGCATTCCTAATATCTCGAATATTCGGAATCTGGGAACCCAAATGGTAGTGTAACAACTTAAGACTGTCAAGCATGTCTTTTGCCTTCAGCTCATCTACAATCTCAATGATTTGAGACATATTAAGTCCAAAAATGCTACGGTCACCACCGGAATCTGTCCAGTGTCCGCCGGCTTTTGCCGATAGCTTGATTCGAACGCCAATATTCGGCTTAATGTTTAGAATTTTTGATCTTTCTAAAATAATATCCAGTTCATTGGGCATCTCTATAACAAAAAAACAATTGAAGCCCATTTTAGTCGCGTAAAGACCTAAATCGATGAATTCTTCATCTTTATAGCCATTACAAATAAGGCAAGATTCTTTATCCTTAATATGGGACAAAGCCGCGATGAGTTCCGGTTTACTACCCACTTCAAGGCCATGATGATATTTCTGCCCAAACTTAGTAACTTCTTCAACAACCTGTTGTTGTTGGTTCACTTTTATAGGATAGACGCCTCTATAAACGCCTTTATAATCTAAAGACTTCATCGCTTTGGCAAAAGATTCATTTAAGTATGTAATTTGCGAATCCAACAAATTCTCAAACCTTAATAGGACAGGCATATCTAGACCTCTGTCCTTAACACCGGATACAATATCCATGAGACTTACGGCTGATTTTTTATCGCTATAGGGATTAACTAATACTTCGCCTTCATCTGAAATGGAAAAGTAAGTACTCCCCCAGTTCTTAATACCGTATAATTCTTCAGATTTTTCTTTGGTCCAACGACCAAGTAATTCTGTTTTATTCATAACCACTTTCCTTCCGTTCACATATTGCCTATCGAACCAACCCCTTGTTTCATAAAGATATAAAAGGACTATGACAAAAATATCATGTCATGGGTTACTTGTCAACATTTCATTCTTTCATTTAATCTTTTAGGGTTAGAATAACCGGACAATGATTGCTTCCCATATTTGTGGATGAATCATTACATCTTCTGGTTCATAAGTGTCTCCTTTTGATGCGTATCATTAAAAGGCTTCCTATTTACTACAACACTATTCGTAGCTTACCTTCTTAAGACATAAAGCGTGAGCCATAGCTTTATGGCCTACGTCTTTATTATCTCTGGTTTTAAACCCTCGGTGAATAGAATCTACCTTTCGTTCAAGAAAACCAATCTGAATCAAAGTACCTATAATGTACCTTTCCATATTCAGCAAATATCCATTTGCAGTCATGGAGATGATTACTTCAACATCCGTTTCCACTATGTCCATCGATTGAATTTCTTTGATGGTACTTCCTGACTTACTTTTGGTTGCATAAGCTGCAAAGTCATGACTTCCCATGAAAATCTTAGCGCCTTCTCGCATTAATGTCACGTCTAATGGCTTATCCATCACATTGACAAGTTGTCTTTCAAAAAGTGGTCGCCTAGGTGCATTCTTTTTCCATAATCTATAAGTATAGGTAATCTGCCTTGCAAGGTATCGACTATGAAATCGTTCATCCACTTTCTCAACTGAAAGTGTGATGATATCATCCGGTAGATAGGTTTCAAAGTACTCATAAATACCCTTTTCATTCATGCCCGTATCCGGAGCATGAAAGTTAACTACTTGGTAATGTGCGCTAACCCCTGCATCCGTATTAACAGCACTAATAACCTCAATGTCTTTTTCATATAGCTTATAGAGAATTGCTTCTAGCTTAGCTTGGATACTTTGCCCGCTATTTGTTTTTGTTTTTCGATAGCCTTTATATCTTCTACCGTCATAAGCAATGATTATTTTATAATTTTGCATGGTATCCTTTCCGGATCTTTGATTATTAGTTTACTCTATCAAGGTCATACTTGAAAATTCTTAATGTTGTTATCCATCTTTTCTATGACCTGTGACAATTTCAAGGCCATTTCAGATAAATGTTCTGCCGAAGCCGTTTGTTCTTCACCTGTACTTAGGACTTCTTCAATGGCAGCGGCGGATTGTTGTGCAACGGCTGCTATACTATTAATCGACTCTGTAGCCTTTTGTTCTATTTCTTCTAAGCCAAAGAGTAGAATATATACATTGTCCACTTCATGAATAATGCTATCCATATCTTTAACAATATCTGCAAATGTGGTACCTGTGTTCTTGGCAGCTTCTTCTTGTCTTTGATAAATAGCTTCTCCACTTTCAATCATATTGCTTGTTTTTTGCGTTGCTGTATTTATATTTGTGACGATGGCACTAATACTTTTTGCGGCTTCACTGGATTGACTTGCTAGTTTTCTAACTTCGTCAGCTACAACAGCGAACCCTTTACCTGCGTCCCCTGCTCGTGCCGCTTCTATAGCTGCATTAAGAGCCAAGAGGTTGGTTTGAGAACTAATAGCATTAATCATATCAATGATGCCCAAGATTTCTTTGAACTGTGTGGTCAATTGATTCATGTCCCGTTTAATATCATTAAATAATACAATGGTCTCTGTTGTTGTTGCGTTCAAATCGTCAATTGTAGAGGACGCTTCTACACTTGTTTTTTTAGTTCTGGTTGTTACCCTAACCACTTCATTGAAGCTTTCTTCTGTCTTATTCATTTCTGTAACCAATTCTTTGATTACCTCTGCCGCTCTTTCTGAATCATGAGCCTGTTCTGTAGCCCCTTCTGATAATGACTCAACTGCTTCTATGACTTCTTTAGATGCCAAAGCAGAATGAGACGCTATGCTTTTTAATTCTTCAGAATCTGTGGCAACTTCACTGGTAATCTCACCTGTCTCTTTAATAATCTGTGCCATATTTTCCGTCATGGCATTAAAACTCTCTGAGAGTTGACCTATTTCATACTTGCCTTTGATCACACTGCGTACGGTCAAATCACCTAACTCTACTGCTTTCATTTTTCTACGTATGTAATCAATTGGCTTTGCAATATTAAATGCCAACAATAGTCCTATAACAATCGCCAAGACAAAAGAGCATATAACTATAAGGGTTGCCAAAGATTTCATATTATTGATGCCGCCATAAATGGTAGCTGTTGGTATTTCAGCTACATACATCCAACCATTTGCCAATTCTTTGAAAACCACCATGGTTTCGGTGTTCACTTGACGATTAGTAACAAAAGAACCATTTGCAATAGATGTCTCATTATCACTACTTTCAATACTTTGGATTGCCTTACCTATAAGCTCATCAGATATGCCAATCATACTACCCACTTCGGTCGTCTCATCTGAAGAAACCACCACTTGACCGTTCATGTCAACAATTGACATTTTTGTCCCTTGTCCTAGCTTTTCGGGGTCCAAAATACTGGTTAAATAAGTAGGTTCAATCGCCAACATCATAACTGCTGGCTTTGTCATATCATATACATTGCCCACGGTCTTATACAAAAAGATATCTGATGTACCATACAAACCATAAGTCCAATACGGTTGTGAGCCTGATTCTAATACTTGAGCTCTTAATTCACTGGCCATAAAGTTTTCTATAAACGAAGCATCACTTAAATAGTCAATATTGGCATAATCTATTATTTCATTTTCCTTTATAAAGGCTACAGTTTTTAGCTCTGGTTTGGTTACATTAAGTGAAACATAAAGTGCCCTTATATTATCCCTTCGTTCTTGAATGAAGGTAAATGTATTATCATATTCTTCAGGTGATCGACTAACCAATTGGGTGATTTTAACATTATATAAAAAAAGCTTAGAATCCGAGTCAATGGCCTCTAACTTAAGATTGGCCTGCTCTGTAACTTGATCTGCTAACGCAAGGTTCGCTTTTTGTACCTCTTCTAATATTGATTCCTTCCCATTGGTAAAGAGCATCATAGCAACTATGGCTATGGGAATGATTGAAATTAGAACGTGGGATAACGTAAGCTTAAGCTTAATGGACATACTTTCGTTCATCCTTTTTTCTTGATTGACAACAGCCGTCTTGACTTGCTTCGTGAACATTTTTTTCTCCGTTTTCATATGCGCACCTTTAATCCTTTTTTATTTTAGTTGTAGTTTCTATCATTCATACTCAATGAATGAATCGAATCACCCTATGTTATAATTGTACCTAATTCGTTTTGAGCGTAAACACCTACCTTTTCTTTGGTTTTTCTTCCTTGTTTTTAATATAATAATTGATGCCGTATAAGCTATTAGGATTCTTACGTTTTAACACATCAAATTGCTCAAGACTTAAAATCAATGGTGATAGCTTTGAATGACCATAGTTTCTTGTATCAAAATCTGGGTACCTTTTATTCAATCTTGTACCAACCTCACCAAGATTAACCCAACCTTCTTCGTCCGAAGCCTCAGTAATTATAGTTTTAATAGACTGAATTAATGCTTGCTTACTGGTGATGCCTTCTTTTCTTGCTTCTTCTTTTGCCGGTACCTTATCTGACTTCACTTCGCCACTTGGTGGTGCTGCCAGTACTTCAAGATACTTGAATATCTCACATGCTGAAATAAATGGTGTCGGTGTTTTTTTCTCACCCATACCGACCACATACATACCCGCTTCCCTAAGTCTGGCTGCTAATCTTGTAAAATCACTATCACTGGATACTATGCAAAAACCATCTACATGACTTGAATATAAAATATCCATAGCATCAATAATCAAAGCCGCATCCGTTGCATTTTTTCCGGTGGTATAGCTATATTGCTGAATGGGAGAAATAGAATAATTGAGTAACACATTCTTCCATGAAGCAAGATTAGGTTTTGTAAAATCCCCATATATTCTCTTATAGGTTGGGGTTCCATGATTAGATATCTCATCCATAATATATTTAATGTATTTTTCCGAAACATTATCTGCATCAATTAAAACTGCAATCTTTTTATCTTTTTCATCCATCTACTTGGAACCTCACTCTTCTAATCCATCTCTAATTGCTTGTATCTGCTACATCTTCATCGTCTATGGCAATACTGTATGAACCGAAAATCCAACCGAAAATATCCTGATCTGTTTTAATCATGTACCATACTTGATCATCAGCGTCTACCGCCTCATTTAAGACTTCAAAAACATCATCTTCCTTGACCTTATCCACAATGGCACTATTGATTGAAGCCTCTTCGCGTACATTTAGAACATCCGCAATAATCTGAACATGTAAAGCATCTCTTTCTTCCAGCTCCAGTATCGGCTCCGGTTCTTCAGGTGTTGTATCCACAACCTGAATATCTATAGATTCAGTTGATTCTTCACTTGGCTCTAGCCCCTCTATGGGTCTACAGCCTGTTAATAATATAAAAACTATTATAAGTAAAAAGCTTTTTACCCTATTTTCTTTATTCATAAGTTTTCTCCAAATTGAAATTGCAACCAAACCTTATTATAACGTATAAATATCTTCTTACAAACCCTATTGTGATTTGTATCGATATAGCAGGGGGTATACCTTAAGATCGATCTAATAGTAGCATACCACACTTTTTACAATTTGGCGTTTCGAATACATCAATTTTATAAATAGGATTTTCTGTGCCACACATAGTGCAGATAATCATCTTTATCGGTTGGGTGTGTTCAGATTCTGTATGCTCCGTATGAAGCTTTTTCTCAAGCTCTTCAACCGACACAATGGTGTCAATATGAACTTTTTCAATGGTCAAATCTGGTAGGGCATTTTGTTGATTTTCAGATCTTGTTTTTTTACCGCCTGTATTTAACACCTCATTTTTTTGCTCATTCAAAAAATCTGCAGGTGCATCCAGACACACATCTACAAGATTACCTGCCTCGCCTGCAAAAGTCTTCTTTTCCGACATAACAACATCATCTTGTCGAGGTTTCGGAACAAATTTTCTTTCTTCTTTGAAATCTTTTGAAAACCCAAAGTCTTTATTTTTCTGAGTTTGTAGAATCATGTAAATTACCTTGGCTATGATTGCAATGAATCCAAGCGGCGGAAATATGAAAAATAGTAAAATAACAACACCCCAAGACTTATCAATTGATATATTTTGTCGCATAATCATCCATCTCCTTTTAACCCTCAACAATATTTCTTAAATGCTTCATATGTGTTTTTATCCTGGCAAACCATCAGAATTTTTTCCAGATGCTCATGGTCACTGCAAAAGGCTTTTATTGTTCTAATAGCTATCTTAGCTGCTTCCTCAATTGGATAACCATATGCGCCTGTACTAATGGATTGAAGTGCAATTGATTTTATAGGATGCTGCTCAAAGTAATCCATCAGTTCAGATTTTGTGTCTTGTGTATATGATTTTTTTGCGGATGCTTCCAAATGGCCAATATATTTGTCCAGTACATCCAAACATTGTTTCATATAGTACTTTTTGTAATTAACTGTCAACATCAGCACAGCTTGATATGTGTCGGCCAGAAGATCATCTTCAAAATACATGCCACCCGCATATCTTGGACCAACGGCATGAATAATCCACCCAATCCCCTTGGCTTCAAGATCATAAGACATGGTCATTTTGGCTTTGCCCGTTGAACAGCCTCCCAGTTCACCACATTCTTTCTCTAGATTTTCGCCTGCATATTTATAAATGAGGTCATTTAGACCACCTTTATAATCTAAGTTCTGATTGGTTAGGTTCAAAATAACATCTACCTTTTGTTCTAGCAACTCTCCCTTAATCAGTTCAAACTTAATCATATCCATCTCCTATACAAGACATTATTGGTCCCCTCTTTATTGACCGGCAACGGTCTCTAATTCTCTTAGAAACGTATTGACACCAAGATGCCAGTTGGTATCTTCTGCATACTTTCTGTTGATCCATTTGACTGGGTCTTCATCATGGGGTCGATTCTCACTTAAAGTTAAGATTGTTCTTGAAGCAATTCGTGTTGCCTCATCAAAATCTGTATTATAAATCTGCCAACTTACGTAAACATTATAAGGATTATTAATCATTTGCTCCGCAAAATCATGATCCTTCTGAACAAAATTCTGTTCCTGCCCTGTAATGGCAACCAAGAGTAACGGATTAACACCATATAACTCAGATATATCGATAAGATTTTCCAGATATATATCTTCACTGATTTTAGCATTACGTGCTTCAAGCCATTTTTTTAGCGCCATTTTGTTTATTTTTTTATACTGGATGCTGGCATCTAAATGGCTGGCATCAATACGAATATTATTTTCTTCCTCATGCTTTCCTTCTTCTGTAAACTCTCCTATTTTAACCGGGTTTGTCATATACAAATCGTTTTGAACAGCGGCGTTCTCTTCTTTTGTATTAAGCTTTTCAATTAATGCAAAGGCTACCATCATCAATACAACAACACTTACAATAATTATAGCAAATTGCTTAATGTCCTTCTTATAATCACCATGATTCAAATAGTTTTTTAATCTCGCAAACCAAGTTAACGCTTCTTCTAAATCATTTTGAGCAGATCTTAGAATCAAAGGTTCAATCGTTCTTTCTCGTTCCACCACTCTAACCGGTCGAGGATCTTTAACTTCTTCAGCGGGCATAGACAGGTCCAATTGAAGGTCCTCCTCTATATTGCTTACATCTTCAAAGTTATTCGGCGTTGATATTTTCACTACCTGATCGATTGAACCCTCATAATTGGTATTAAAGAATCTATCATCTAATGTTTTAGGATCAAGTAGTAGATATTCTGAATCCACATATGTCGTCGCATTAGCGGTGAAAGCAGCTTCTAATTGTTTAAGCAAGGCTTGACTTTCTTCGTCAACTTCTTCTGCTGGATTTTCCAGATGAAGTTCTTCTTTTACAACCTGTGTTATTTTTAGTAAGGTTTGTTGATTAACCGGTATGGACTGTTGATGGTTAATCCAACTGGTCAAGTGTTCTATAAAGGCGTCTTCATCCAATCCCAGACCCACACATGTTTTCATAATATCATAAGCACAGATTACAAAAACATCTTTTTGCGAAATCTCAGAAAATAGTGCTTCTTTTATTCGCTTCTGATCATCTCTTCTAAATTCTCGTATGTGATCATTAATGATTTTATGGATGGCATCGGCAAAAACCCTGACTCTATAAGCACTTGTTGAATCAGGGTATTTTTTTTCAATATACTGTTTGAGTAAATCTACAGATTTTTGATAGATGATTTCTTTTTTCTTAAGGTTGTTGATGATTTCTACCATAGCCATATTCACTCAATTCTATGATTAAAGCTTCAAAATCATATGGTTTAACTTTCACCTACATCTGTATGTGAATATAGATAAACTTAGTTTTGACCCTCTAACCATTTTATTAAATAACATTTCAAGCCAATACTATTGATAAACGCTCTTAAACTGTTACGACTGTATCTGATACACCGATCATGTCCATCAACTGAGCAACACCTTCGTCCATTTTTTTATAATCTGATTCAAGAGCCGCTCCTTTGAATTCAACCGGATCAACAAACGTCCACTTCATGCCTTTATGTTTCATAATCTCATCTAGTTCTTTTTGTGCACCGCCGGACCAACCATAGGAACCAATTCTAAGTGCTTTACGATTATGAACCTTCTTGTTACCAAGTTCTTCAAGAACCGCCGCCATAGGTGGAAACATCTTGTATTCATAGGTAGGCATTGCAAGAATTATTGCAGGCGAATTCCATACAGACGCCAAAATGGTTCCCCATGATGTCTCAGGTACTCTATGTACGTTCACCTTAACCTCATATTGTTTAAGCTTTTCAATAATATGAAGCACCGCCTTTTCAGTCATACCATACATAGAGCCATAAAGCACGGTGACTTCATGTAAATCAGCTTCCTTCTGGTATGCAACGTACCGTTTATAATCCTCTATGATTTTACTGGGATTCTTTCGCCATACTAAGCCATGTCCGGGAGCGACGACTTTAATCTCTATATCTTTTAACTTATCTAACGCTTTTTTCGTAAAATCAGAGAAAGTCGCTACGATATTCGAATAGTATCTAACACCCTCTTCTTCAAATATAACCAGTTCCTCTTCTGTTAAATCTTCATCAAAATGCTTACCTTCAATGTGACCATAGGTTCCAAAAACGTCACATGAAAACAATGTACTGGTGCTTGTATCATAGGTCACCATAGCATCCGGCCAATGTACATTAGGTACGGTTGCAAATGACAGAATACGCCCATTCCCAAGATCTAGTGTATCCCCATCCTTAACCACACGAATATTATCTACACGACCATAAAATGCTTCAAGCAGCTGTTCTGCAGGTTTGGTACAGATTATACTTAGATTCGCATTGATACTTCTTAAATCTTCAAGCCATCCTGAGTGGTCCGGCTCCATATGGTTAATAATCAAATAATCTACATCGTCTATTTTCATGTCCATCTGGTCTAACATCTCAAAAAGATGTTCCGGAACGCCATCCCAGCCACAAACACCATCTACTAACGCTATTTTCTCACCTTTGACAATATAGGAGTTAACAGAAACCCCTCTTGGAATTTCCCAAATCCCTTCAAATAATATATTATCTAAAGAAACACTTAGTTTATATATATCTTCACTTAATTTTGATATATTCATATTAACACCTCTTTCGTTTATACGATATAAGTTTTCACTCGTGTTAATTATACATGATTTTGTTCTATAAATCATCAATAAATTCCAATAACCTTAATTTCTACTAAAGACAAAACTTATTTGATTTACTAATCGACTCATTTCTAGCAGATACATAATGACATAATGACATATTTCTTTTCATGTCCATTAATGTTATACTCATATAAGTTAGTAAAGCGTCATATATTAGAAAACAAGCCTTGTTTTCAGAATAGCGAAAAGGAGTGATCATATGAATTATATGGATGTATACGAATCATGGCTAAAAAGTGATTACGTAGATGAAGACACCAAAAAAGAATTATTAAGAATAAAAGATGACACCACCCAAATCCAAGACCGGTTTTACAAATCTCTCGAATTCGGTACAGCAGGACTTAGAGGTAAATTAGGAGCCGGAACCAATCGAATGAACTCATATATCATCGCCAAAGTTACACAAGGTATTGCCAATTATATCACCGATTATGGTAAATCTTACATGGACAGTGGCGTCGTTATTGCCTATGATAACCGACATTTCGCACCTGAGTTCGCTAAACTTACAGCATTGGTTTTTGCCGCTAATGGTATTAAAGCTTATCTTTTTGATCGTTTAAAACCAACCCCTGAGTTATCTTATACCCTTAGACAATTAAACGCTGTCTCCGGCATTAATGTAACCGCTAGCCATAATCCTAAAGAATATAGTGGCTATAAAGTCTACTGGGAAGACGGTGCACAGGTATTGGATGATATCGCAGATGGTATGACCGAAAAAATCAACCAAGTGCCTATCTTTGGCGGTGCTAAAATTATTTCGGAAGAAGAAGCCATTCATCAAGGCTTATTGGTTATGCTTGGTCAAAAAGAAGACGATGCCTATATTAAAATGGTTAAGTCTCTGTCCCTTCGTGATCAGGCTGTGGACAAGAATATCAAAGTCGTCTTTACGCCACTAAACGGAACCGGTAGTATACCGGTTATGCGCGTACTTTGTGAAAAAGGCTATACTGATATCACCATTGTCCCTGAACAGGAACATCCTGACCCAAATTTCACAACCGTTGATTATCCAAATCCTGAAGATCCACGGGCTTTTGAATATGCCGAAAAATTAGGTTTATCTATTGGTGCTGAGCTTCTTATTGCAACCGATCCTGATGCCGACCGATTAGCGATTGAAGTGCTAGATTCAAGTGGTCATTATATTCCCTTTAACGGTAATCAAACCGGCGCCATCCTTGTACAATATATTGCAGCAAGCATGAAAGAAAATGGCACATTACCTAATAAACCAGCCATTGTCAAATCTATTGTTACTGGTGATTTAGGTAAGGTTATTGCGGCCAATTATGGCTTTACCACTTTTGAATCTTTAACCGGATTTAAGAACATTTGTGGCCGCATACCGGATCTTGCAAATGAAGGGTATCAATATATTATGGGCTATGAAGAAAGTATTGGCTATAGTGTGGGCACAAGTGTCCGCGATAAAGATGGTGTTAGTGCTACTATGCTGCTTTGTGAAGCAGCCGGCTATTACAAATCCAAGGGCAAGACCCTATTGGATGTACTTAATGAAATCTATGAAACCTATGGCTATTACAAAGAAAAGCAAATCTCTTTAGTGCTAGATGGTGTAGAAGGGCAAGGTCGAATCGGACGCATGATGACCCATTATCGAGCTCATTATCCGAAGTCAAT
>NZ_JCBCDA010000077.1:0-4042 GCF_059865615.1 Petrocella sp.
GTAAATGACAGCTTTTTTGTGTTTGCCCGACATGGGCAAACTCTTATGGGTGAAAGTCCCTAGTGTACCTAAGTAACAGGAAGCACATAGCTGAACAGCAAGGGTGTCCATTGCGAGGTGGAATCTGAAGGAAGCTGTAGGCAAATCTTTGAACCGACGGATAGAAATCACATATAAGGCTGGGATTTAGGGATAAGCTTGCACAACAAAGTGAAGTCCAATAGTTACTGAAATAACTAAATCAAAGTAAATGTGGCGGTCACATGAAGAGAAAGAGTTTGCACCTTAATCGGGGAGGTCTGTAGATATGTATCTATAGTGATTAATCGCTCGATGTTACAACCTATGCCGTGAGGCATAGCTGAATCTACAGAAGTCAGCAGAAGCCATAGTAGTTATTGATTGCATCAGTTTTTAATCGATTATCAGCCCGAACATAGATTTTATGACAAGCTTTCCATAAGGTTTATTATGACAAGAAAGTAATTATGCCAAGTAATCTTGTCTACCATCCGCTATAGATGGATTTGGGCTAGTTTTTCTTTACATAACATTCTACAATCTTCTTAGAACGTTCTGCGTTACTAAAAGAAAGGAGATGGTTTGTTATGTTGAGACAAATCAAAGTAGCAGATTTGTGCAGTGAACTAGACGAAAAACTAATTAAGCTCCACTATTCGGACGATTCAATGCGCAGATATCGAAAGGTACTTCATGAATTCATAGAATTCGCAATGGATTGTGATTACTCACAGTCAAAAGGAACTGAGTTCCTAATCTGGAAGTTCCGTCAACTCGGAGGATTTGTAACTTCAGGTGAACATTCAAAGAATGAAATGTATTACTTCCGAGTTATCCGATCACTTGCAGAGTATTACAACTTCGGTATTATTTTCAGGCGCCATGACTTCCATGGAGAAATTGTTTGGCCAGCATCTTTTAAGGAAGTCACGGATAGTTTTCTACGTTACGAGGTAGAATATGGCTGTTCTCATTCTCATCACAATCGTTGCAGTACAATCATTAAAGGCTTGATTTTATTCCTCGATTCAGCTAGTGTTCACACGCTCGATGATATTACAGCAAAATTGGTTTCTCGTTTTACAGAATCGATGGTAGGATTGGCACCCGTCACATTAGCAGAACGTTTATCAGCTTTGCGTCAGTACTTTAAATATGCATATCTAAACGGGTATGTTAAGAAGCCTATTGAAGTCTATTTACCACATCCGCCGCAACGGTCACGTACAAAACTTCCGACCGTATGGAGTGAAGAACAGATAGAAAGACTTGTTCATGCAGTTGATACATCTTCCCCAGTTGGGAAGCGCGACTACGCAATTATATTACTTGCTGCTCGGCTTGGACTTCGAATTGGGGATATCTTGAACCTTTCAGTCAATGACATTGATTGGGAGAATAAGCTGATATCAATTATACAAGGGAAAACTCGTGAACCACTCACGCTTCCTATGCCGGAAGATGTTGGCTGGGCAATCATTGATTATCTAAAAAATGGAAGACCTATTACGAATTTTCTAAATATTTTCGTGGTACATAATGCACCTTATGCGGGGAATCCATTTCAGAGTACTTTAAGGCATAATATAAATAAAGCATTGAAACGTGCGGGGATTTCTGTTGATCAGTCTAAACGTTATGGATGGCATTCACTTCGTCACTCACTTGCAACAAATCTTCTTCAGAATGAAGTTGATACTTCAACTATTTCTGATATACTTGGACATTCTGACCCACAGGTAGCAAAGCATTATCTGAGAGTCGATATGAAAGGATTGTCTAAGTGTGCGCTAGAAGTGGAGGTGATGAATTATGTCAAGGAATAAAATATTCATCGGGCCACTTTCTGTTTATTTAAAAAGCTTTCTCGAAGAAAAGCGCATGCTCGGTTATAAGTATGATGAACAAGAACGCCTATTACATGTGCTTGACGAAATGAGTAGTCATTATGACTGTTCATCAGGACTTCCCAAAGAGTTGTGCCTTACTTTCGTTGATTGGCAACCTAATTGGCGACAATCAACTCAGGAAAACCGTGTATCTCTAATCCGTACTTTGGCCGAATATATGTACAGATATGATATTCCAGCGTACATGGTTGACCGAAATGTCATAACAAACCGTCATGAAGATTTCAAGCCGTATATTTTTACACATGCTCAGATAATAGATATCTTTACCGCAGCCGATAACATAAAACCAAATTTCCAGAATACACATGTTTTTTATCCTACAGTATTGCGCGTCCAATATGGTTGTGGACTTCGCATCTCGGAAACACTAGGACTCCGTATGAAGGATGTTGATCTAGAAGCACAAGTATTGCACGTTATAAACGCAAAAAACAATAAGGATAGAGATATTCCAGTCAGCAGTTCCGTCATAGAATACATGAAATGGTATAACAGGAAGATACACACAACTTATGACGCAGAAGCATATTTCTTTAGGAGTCGTTGGGGCAGTGGCCATTATGAAAAAACTGCAGTAAATCACTACTTCAGAGACATTCTTTTCAATTGTGGTATCAGGCATGGTAATAAAAGTGATGGAGGTCCTCACCTACACAATCTTCGCCACACCTTTTGCGTACATAGTCTTGAGCATATGCTCCGAAATGGAATTTCGCACCAGGTAGCTCTTCCTTTATTAATGACTTATATGGGACATGCTTCACTTTCTGCCACAGGTCGATATCTGAAGCTTACTGCAGAAGCTTTTCCAGAGCTTGTCGGACGAATAAATCAAATCTATGCTGAAATAATACCTGATCTGGAGGTGAAAACTGAGTATGAAGAAGACTGATTTCCCTCGAATTCTCAGTGAATTCCTCTTGAACGAACTGCCAGTGGTAAGAAACCAGAGTAATAATACCATTTCATCCTACAAAGATACTTATGTCCGGCTTTTAACGTACTTTCGGGATGTGTTGTCTATATCACCAGAAAGAATAAAAGCGAGTGATCTGTCCGCAAGTCAGATAGTTGAATTTTTGAATTGGCTGGAACGTGAGTGCGAAAACAGCATTAGCACACGCAATCAGAGGTTGGCAGCAATTCATTCTCTTTTCCGGTATATGCAACTACAATTACCAGAATATATGTTTCAGTGCCAGCAAATATTAGGGATTCCATACAAAAAAGCGGATAAGAAGCTGATAGGTTACTTAAGTGAGGAACAAACCAAAACCCTCTTGTCATCACCTAATATATCTAATAAAAAAGGGCGGCGTGATCAAATGCTACTTACATTACTATACGATAGTGGAGCTCGCGTTCAGGAACTTGCGGATTTGCGCGTTGGTGAATTACGGCTAGATAATCCTGCACAAGTAAAACTCACCGGTAAAGGTAGAAAAACCAGGAATGTTCCTCTTATGGATAAGACAGTTGCATTGCTAAGGCAGTATCTTTCTGAACAGGGAATTGACAATCCTATGTATTTTGAACATCCTCTTTTCTTCAACTCGCAAGGCAAGAAACTTACTCGTCAGGGTATATCGTATATCTTAAAAAAATATGCAACAGAATGTGAGATTACGGAAATTTCAACTCACAAAATTCGCCACACAAAAGCTATGCACCT
Organism: Petrocella sp.; assembly: GCF_059865615.1. Lineage (NCBI taxonomy): Bacteria > Bacillati > Bacillota > Clostridia > Lachnospirales > Vallitaleaceae > Petrocella > Petrocella sp. The sequence goes on from NZ_JCBCDA010000077.1 coordinate 3,607, forward strand.
TACAGAAGCTAATATAAATCCAATCTTTATAAGGGACTTTCTAGGACATACCGATTTAAAAGTTACTGAAATTTACTCAAAAACTAGTATCAAAATGAAGAAAGCAGCCCTTGATAAGATGAATTCGGGGAAAAATATAATCCCCGAAAAATCGGCAACTAATTGGACAGAAGATAAAACTCTTATGGATTGGCTAAATGGCTTGAAGATTTAATTATGTAAAGAAGGACTGGTGTATTTCGCCTAACTTTGGGGATTCGCCAGTTCAACTTACCATAAGATTTTTATTGTCATAATAGATTTTATGACAAGCTTTCCATAAGGTTTATGTTCGGGCTGATAATCGATTAAAAACTGATGCAATCAATAAGTTAGCACCTAAACTTGTTGGAGATTCAAATCTCCCTGACTGGAACAAGGATAAAGATCTAATACG